>JADJCM010000010.1 GCA_016703225.1 Lysobacterales bacterium | reverse complement strand
GTAGCGATGAAGTCGGCGAACAAGCTCGGGACGAGTGCGGAGTCGATGGAGCGAAGGCTGGGGCCAAGGGGAACGCGCGCGGAGCGATCCACGCCGGACGCAGAGCCGGGAAAGCGTGCAGCGGTCACTCCAACGCGTGCGGCAAAGAGCAAGGCAGGAAAGGCAGGAGCGATTCACATCCGCATCAAGTCACGCCCAAGCTGCTGATGCGGCGTTCCTGACGCTGAAGAAGAATGCGGCGCTGGAATTGATGGCGTGACGTGGCGGGACTACGAGGCCAATCGAGCATCGAATCTGCGCAGCCTGCATGAACGCTTGCATCGCGGCACGTATCGACCGAAGGCTTCCGCGACGGCAGTACATCCTGAAAGCGGATGGACGCACTGCGCCCATTGGGCATCGCGGCGCTGGAAGATAAGATCGTGCAGTCGGCGCTGGTGAGCGTGTTGAACGCTGTGTATGAGGAAGACTTCCTCGGCTTCTCGTATGGATTCCGCCTCGGTCAAAGGCCAACACGATGCGCTGGATGCCTGCGGTCGGAGTGCGGATCGTGCGAAGGTGAACTGGTGGTGGATGCCGATATCGAGCGGTTCTTCGATACGGTGGACCACGACTGGCTGCTGCGTTCCGTGGCGCATCGGATCGGTGACCCCGGTCATGAAGCTGATCCGGCAATGGCTGCGCGCCGGTGTCATGGAAGATGGATCGGTCAGAGAGAGACGTTGGAAGGCACGCTGCAAGGTGGTGATCTCGCCACTGTTGGCGAACATCTATCTGCACTATGCGTTTGACGGGGGCCAGACAGGGGCGGCAACGCCACGCGCAGCGGCCGCATGATCGTGGTGCGCTAGTGCCGATGACATCGTGCTCGGTTTCGAGTACCGCGACGAGGCCGTGAAGCGTTCCGTCGGGCGATGAGCGACCGGTTGGCTACGTGCTTGCTCACGCTGCATCCGGAGAAGACCCGCATGCTCGAGTTTGGTCGTTTCAACCGGCTCGCGCACGGCGGGGCGAGAGCAAACCGGAGACGTTCACGTTCCTCGGCTTCACGCACATTTGTGCAGAGGATTTGCACGGGCGCTTCCAGCCGAAGCTGCAACGACATTCGCGTCGGGATCGCTCGCGGGCGATGCTGGCGCGGATCAAAGTTAAGCGTTCAAACGGCGGCATGCACTGGGCGATCCCTGAGCGCGGGCGCTGGCTGGCGCAGGTCGTGCGCGGGTGGTTCGGCTACCATTGCGGTGCCCACCAACTTCCGGGCGCTGGACGCGTTCCGGCAATTCACGTCGTCGTTCTTTGGCGACGCACTTTGAATCGACGCAGTCAGAAGGCCAACACTACCCGGAGTCGCACGACTCAGATCGCCGCCGACTACCTGCCTGCTGCACGCATCAGCCATCCGTGGCCGAGCGTGCGCTTTGCCGCCAATCACCCAAGGTGGAGCCCGGTGCGTCAATCACGCCCGCCGGATCTGTGCGGGTGTGCCGTGAGGCGCGTCTCTGGTCGCGATCAAGGCTGCACCTTCCCAGACGGAGAGTCTCGATGAGAACCCCGTTACGTTTTCTTCTTCGATCCGCCTCGCCGCGCTGTGCGTGGTGCTCGCCGTATCTGTGTTCGGACTCGCGTGGTTTCGCTCTGAGCAGGCACGCAACCGACATTTCCCATTGGCCTCGCCTGGCGATCGAGGACACCGTCACGCCCGAACGCATCGCTCGTGGCGAGCAACCTCGCGCGCACTCGCGGCTGCACTGGCTGCCACGGCCCGGAGTTGATGTGGGCGAACACATGATCGATGCCGGCCCGGTGGACGGTGGTCTACACGCTGAACCTGACCCCGGGCGGCGTGCCACGCACGACCTTGCCCGCTTCGAGCACGCGCTGCGCCACGCCGTGGCTCGCGACGGCCGTCCCCTGCTGGTCATGCCCGCGGAGGATTTCGCGCTATTTCCGAACGTGGATGTGGTCGCACTGTTCGGGTACCTGAAGCAACTCCCGCCGGTGACCACGACCCAGCCCGCAAGCCGCATCGGACCGTTGGGCCGCGTGCTGTACCTGTTCGGGCAACTGCCGGTGTGGAAGGCAGGGAGCATCGACCACGCACTTGCCAGCCGTGGCGCACCAGCGCCGCCAGCGACAGCAGACGTCGCCTACGGTGCCTACGTCGCCCAAGGTTGCATCGGCCGCCGGCGCCACCTTTTGGTGGGCGGCTGCATCCCGGGCACGCCGCCGGACTTCATCGCTGCGGCGAACCTGACACCACGCGAACGGCCTTTGCTGACCGGTCCGAAGCGGATTTCTTCCGCGCGATACGCGAAGGCAAGCGGCCCGAACGGCAGCGCGATCGACGCGGTCATGCCCTGGCGCGAATTGCGGCACATGGACGACATCGAGTTGAGCGCGCTCTGGGCTTACCTGCGCTCGCTGCCGCCGCGTGCACGCTGACGCCGAGCCGTCTGGCTTGCAGCGGCCACGCGGCGACGGGCATCATGCCACCTCCTGCGGAGATCCCCGATGTCTAGAACCGTACGCAAGTCCACCCCGATCCTGTTCGTCGAGCGCATCGAAGCCTCGCTGCCGTTCTTCGAGGCGGTCGGATTCGTCAAGGTGATGGATGTGCCGGATGGCGACCGGTTCGGCTTCTGCATCCTCGACTGTGCGGGCGTCGAGGTGATGCTGCAGAGCTGCGCGTCGCTGGCCGCGGACATGCGGCGCGCGGCCGCGCGCGGCCGCGGTTTCCTGTTCATGGAAGTGCCCGACCTCGCGGCGGTGGAGGCCGCTCTCGCCGGCCACGCCGTGTACATGCCACGGCGCAGCACCTTCTACGGCTCCGAGGAAACCGGCTTCATCGATCCCGGTGGGCACTACGTCACCTTCGCGCAATTCGCGCAGGGGCACTGAGGCTCAGCGCTCGCCGTCCTCGTCGTCGCGCGGGTCTCGATCGGCGAGGCATCGCCGTCCTCGGTCTCCGCCGATTCATCGCCAGCCGCGGCGGCGGCCTCGGCGTTCTGCGGGTCATTCGTGGCGGCCTCGCGCACCTGCTGCTCGTCGGTCTGCACGCCGATGTGATAGGCAGCAAAACCGGGCAGCACGATCTGATTCAGGGCCATGCCGATGACCTTGCCCTGCACCGGCGACACGATCGCGCGCTCGCTGTTCTGCACCGGGTCGATGACCTTGCCAAGACGCTGGCCGACGCGCACCGGTCGCCAAGATTCACCTCGGAGAACAGCATGCCACGGCTACCCGAGCGCACCCATTTGGCCGCGTAAAACAGCGCCTGCGGCTCGGCCCATGCGAAAGCTGCGGGTCATGCCCATCTTGTGCAGCAGCGTGTGCAGGGCTTGCACCGCATGGTCGATCTCGGCCGGTTCCAGCATCGGCGACCCGACCTCGAAGGTGATGTGGCCGGAATGCCGGCCGCCACCGCGGCATGGCGCAGCATGCCGCGCGAACCCGGCGAATGCAGTACCGCGGTCGCTCCGAAGCCGCGCGAGAACTCGAGCACGGCCGGGATGCGCGGGTCGCCGCGCACCTGCGGCAGATTCTTGCGATCGAAGGATCCGGGTATGGAAATCCACCAGCGCCTGGCAATTCGACACCACTTCAGAGAAGAAACTGTGCGCGATGCGCGAGGCCGAACTGCCGCTCGTCGTGCCCGGGAAATAGCGGTTGAGATCGCGCCGATCCGGCAGGCGCGAGCCGCGCGCGTAGCCGAGGTAGTTCACGATCGGCACGCCGACCACGGTGCCGGACAGGCCTGCAGGATCCAACTCATTCATCAGGCGGCGCACGATCTCGATGCCATTGAGTTCGTCGCCGTGCACCGCTGCAGTCAAGCAGATGCGCGGCCCGCCGTTGTCCCGTGCGCGACGATTACCGGCGTGGTCACCACGGTGCCGTCAAAACTTTGTCCGGACGCCCAGTGCAATTCGGCGCGTGTTCCCGGCGCACCGACTGACCGAGCAGCGATAGCGGCGTGGTTTCGGCCCCGCGGCCATGATCGGCAACAGCGTCACCGCGACTGCGTCCATGGTCGGGCCACCACCGCCATCGGCGTCTTTGGCAACGCTGCGGGTGCAACTGCCGCCGGCGCTGCGGCTGCCTCGCGCGCAGGCTCGCTGGTGCTCTGCGCGGGGCCCGGGCTTGGCGTCGATCGGAAAATCCTGGGCACCCACGGCCAGCCCCGCGCACAACCAGACGCCAGCCAGCACCCGGCCTCATGCGCCCGCCACCCGGCAATGCGCAGACACCGTGCACTTCCAGCGTCTGCGCGTGCGGCGTGAATCCGAGCGAGTCGGCGTGCGCCACCAGCATCGACGCCACCCTGGAATCGCAGAACTCGGTGGCCACGCCGCAGCGGTCGCAGATGAAGAACGGCACCGAGTGCTGCTCCGCCGGGTGATGGCAACTGGTGAAGGCG
Organism: Lysobacterales bacterium; assembly: GCA_016703225.1. Lineage (NCBI taxonomy): Bacteria > Pseudomonadati > Pseudomonadota > Gammaproteobacteria > Lysobacterales > Lysobacterales bacterium. The sequence goes on along the minus strand of JADJCM010000010.1, from coordinate 280,313 downwards.
TTGATCGATTCGAGCTTGTGGATGAAGCCGTGCTCGATCAGGAAGTCGAGCGCGCGGTAGACCCTGGGGTCGGCGCAGCGCGCCCACGTCCGGGCGCAACTGGTCGAGCAGTTCGTAGGCCTTGACCGGGCGATCCGCGGCCCGCGATCAGCTCCAGCACGCGTCGCGCATCGGCGTCAACTTGAGGCTACGCGCAGCGCAGGCCGCCTCCACCGCGTGCACGAACGCCACGGGCGCATGCGCATGCTGATGCCCTCCGTGCCGCAGCGGACTCATCTCAGGCCGCCTGCTGGCGCTGGCAGTGGCGCACCGCGGCGTCGATGCGCGCGAGCGCCGCTTCTGGCCGGTCAGGTACACGGTCTGGTCGATCGACGGGGACACCTGCGAGCCGGTGATCGCGACGCGCAGCGGCTGCGCGATTTGCCGAGGAGGCCGACGCCGATCTTCTCGACCGCGGCGCGCAGCGCGGCATCCACCGTGGCTGGCGACCATTCGCCTTCGCCGATCGCGCCAGCGCGTCGTGCGCAGCTCGAGCGCCGGCGCTGCGCCGCAACCAGATGCTTCGCCGCGGAATCGGCGTCGATCACGATCTCGGCCGGCTTCGGTCCGTGCGCCATCGCGTAGTGGAGGTCCTCCAGGTGCGGGATCAGATGCGCCGCGACTTTCTCCGGCAGGTCGGTCTTGAGGTAGTGCTGGTTCAGCCAGTGCAGCTTGTCCATGTCGAAACGTGCCGGCGCACGGTTCACGTCGCGCACATCGAACAGATGGACCAGTTCCTCGCGCGAGAACACTTCCTGGTCGCCATGCGACCAACCGAGGCGCACCAGGTAGTTCAGCAACGCGTGCGGCAGAAAACCGTCGTCGCGGCACGTTCATCACGTTGACCGCACCAGTGGCGCTTGGAGAGGCGCGCGCCATCCTGGCCGAGGATCATCGGCAAGTGCGCGAACACCGGCGGCTCGTGGCCCATGGCGTAGTAGATGTTGATCTGGCGCGGGGTGTTGTTGATGTGGTCGTCGCCGCGGATCACCTCGGTGATCTTCATGTCGATGTCGTCGACCACGACCGCGAAGTTGTAGGTCGGGAAATCGTCCGAGCGCCAGATGATCAGATCATCGAGTTCCTCGTTCGAAATCTCGATGCGGCCGCGCACCTTGTCCGCGAACACCACCGTGCCGGACTGCGGATTCTTGAAGCGGATCACCGGCACCACGCCTTCGACTGCGTCGGCAACATGGCGGCACTTGCCGTCGTAGCGCGGCTTCTCGTTGTTCGCCATCTGTGCCTCGCGCAGCGTTTCCAGCCGTTCCTTGCTGCACCAGCACCGGTAGGCCTTGCCATCTGCGACCAGGTGCTGCGCGACCTGGCGATAGCGATCCAGACGCTCGGTCTGATAGAACGGCCCCTCGTCGTAATCGAGGCCGAGCCACTCCATCGCGTCCAGAATCGCGTTCACCGATTCCTGGGTCGAACGCTCGCGGTCGGTGTCCTCGATGCGCAGGATGAAGGTGCCGTTCTGCTTGCGCGCTTCGAGGTAGCAGTAGAGCGCGGTGCGCGCCCCGCCAAGGTGCAGCAGGCCGGTGGGACTCGGGGCAAAGCGGGTGCGATAGGTCATCGGGAGGGCTTCCGGAACAAGGCGCGGAGTCTAGCAAGCGCGACCGAACCGGAACCGAATGGCAGCTACACCCGAACCGCCTTCAGTGCGGGCTCGATGCGGGCAATCGCGTCGAAGTCACGATCCGAATGCAGAAGTACTTCCCTGCTCTCGACGCAGGAAGCCGCGATCAAGCAATCAATTGGACTTCGCGGCGTGTGGCCCGACCAGCGGCTTCGCGCATAGATCCAAGCGGCCCTGCGCGCGGTCTCCGCGGGGTCCGCCACGCGCAGGACCGGCAGCTTCGCGAGGATTCCGGCCAATGCGGCCCAGCGCTCGGCATTGTTCGAACCCTGCAGCACCTCCTGAATGATGCAGGGAAGCAGCGAAACCTGTTCGCCGTCCGCCACGACCTCCCTGAGTCGCAAAGTGGCTTCGGTCTGCTTCCTGCTGAGCGCATCAATCCAGATCGAACTATCGACGATCATCAAGCTTTCGCTTTTTCGATGGCTCGACTCGCCCGGAACGATAGTCCGCGGCAGGCTCGGCGACGGCGCTTTGGACGTAGCGATCTTCCGCCGTCGGATCCTCCGGATCGTATCCGGGACGAATGGCATCGAGATCGATCATGGCCTGGAGATCCGCGAGCGTGAATCGAGCGGCCGCTTGCTCCAGCGCACGCTGAACAGCTTCTCGCGCCGTCCTCGCGCCGGTGCGCTCCTTGACCGCGTCCACCAACTCGCGATCGATGACGATGTTCGTGCGCACCTGATGGCTGCGCTTCGCCGCAGACACTGCAGCGGATCTCGGAGTCTTGTTCGTGGCCATGGCCGCCTCTACACATCGGATGTGTAGCGCGAGCCTATCACGCTATCGAGCCTCCCTCCGCGCCGCATAAAACGCCTCGGCGAAGTCGTCGAAACGGTGTTCGGCGATGGCGGCGCGGATGCCCTGCATCAGCTCCTGGTAGTAGTGCAGGTTGTGAATGGTCGCGAGCGTAGAGAACAGCATCTCGCCGCACTTGTCGAGATGGCGCAGGTAGGCGCGCGTGAAGTTCCGGCAGCAATAGCAGGCGCAGTCCTTGTCCACCGGAGCGGTGTCACGCTCGTGCCTGGCGTTGCGGATGCGGACATTGCCGAAACGCGTGAACAGGTGGCCGTTGCGCGCATTGCGGGTCGGCATCACGCAGTCGAACATGTCGACGTTGCGGCGCACGCCCTCGACGATGTCCTCGGGCCGCCCAACGCCCATCAAATAACGCGGCTTGTCGTTGGGCAGGTGTGGCAGGGTCACGTCGAGCACGTGTTCGCGCTCCGGCGCCGGCTCGCCGACGCTCAAGCCGCCGATCGCATAACCGTCGAAACCGATCGCGGCGAGCCCGCTCGCCGAACGCGCGCGCAGCGGTTCGTGCATGCCGCCCTGGACGATGCCGAACAGCGCATTCGGATTGTGCATCGTGTCGAACGCAACGCGACTGCGTTCGGCCCACGCCAGCGACAGCTCCATCGAAGCACGCGCCTGCGCTTCCGTAGCCGGATACGGCGTGCATTCGTCGAAGATCATCACGATGCCGGAGTTCAGCGCGCGCTGGATGCGCATCGACTCCTCGGGCGACAGGAACACCTTGGCGCCGTCGACCGGCGACGCGAAGTGCACGCCCTCTTTCGTGATCTTGCGGCGCTCGGCCAGCGACCACACCTGGAAGCCGCCGGAGTCGGTCAGGATGGGTTTGTCCCAGCCGATGAAACCGTGCAGACCGCCGTGCGCCTCGATGACCTCGGTGCCGGGCCGGAGCCACAGGTGGAAAGTGTTGCCGAGGATGATCTCGGCGCCGATGTCGAGCACCTGCTGCGGCGTCATGCCCTTGACCGAACCGTAGGTGCCGACCGGCATGAACGCCGGCGTCTCGACCATGCCCTTGTCGAACTGCAACTGGCCGCGGCGTGCACGCCGGTCCGTGGTGTGGAGCGTGAACTGCATCAGGAGTCCTTGGGCGGTGTGATGAACATCGCGTCGCCATACGAGAAGAAGCGATAACGCTGGCGCACTGCATGCGCATAGGCCGCGAGCACGCGCTCGCGACCTGCGAAGGCCGAGACCAGCATCAGCAGGGTCGATTCCGGCAAATGGAAATTGGTGATCAGCGCATCCACCGAGCGGATGCGGTAACCGGGAAAAATGAAGATCTGCGTTTCACCGGAAAACGGCTGCACGACACCGTCGCGCGATGCCGATTCGAGCGCGCGCACAACCGTGGTGCCGACCGCGACCACGCGATGGCCGGCCGCGCGCGTGATGCGGATCTGCTGGCACAGCTCGGCACCGACATTCAGCCACTCGGCATGCATGCGGTGTTCGTGCACCGACTCGACGCGCATCGGCTGAAACGTACCGGCGCCTACGTGCAAGGTGACATGGCCGAACTTCACGCCGCGCAGGCGCAGCTCATCGAGTAGCGGCGCGTCGAAGTGCAACCCGGCCGTGGGCGCTGCGACCGCGCCCGGTTCGCGCGCGAACACGGTCTGGTAGCGGCTGCGATCGCGTTCGGCATCGTAATCGTGGATATAGGGCGGCAGCGGCATCTGGCCGATCCGGTGCAACACCGTGTCCAGCGGTTCGGGGGTGTCGAAGCGGATGCGGAAGAACTCGCCATCGCGGCCAAGCACGGTCGCCGGCACGCCGTCACCGAGTTCGAGTCGCGTGCCTTCCTTCGGCGTCTTGCTGGCACGCATCTGCGCGCGCACTTCGTGCGTGCCGAGCACGCGCTCGATCAGCACTCGACCTCGCCACCGGTGCTCTTGCGCCCATACAGTCGCGCCGGAATCACGCGGGTGTCGTTCAACACCAGCAGGTCACCGGGCTGCAGCAGTTGGACCAAGTCGCGGAACTGGCCATCGACGCAACGCGCCGCCGCGGCATCGAGCACCAGCAATCGGCTGGCCGAGCGCTCGGACAGCGGCGACTGCGCGATCAGTTCAGTCGGCAGCTCGAAATGGAAATCGGATTTCTTCACGGCAGGGCCCAGTCGGGCCGCGCATTATCGCGCAGACGGGCGATTCGCGTATTCCGTGATCCGCCCTGCCGTGTATACTTTCGCGACTAGAAGTAGATACGCAAGGAGGTCGCCATGGCCACTGCCAAGGTTTTCAAGTCCGGTAATTCGCAAGCCGTGCGGTTGCCGAAGGAGTTCCGGGTCAAGTCTAAAGTCCTGGAGATCGTCAGGCGTGACGACGGCATCCTGCTGCGCGAACCGTATCGGGGCATCGAGCGCGCCTTCGAAATACTCTCGAACATGCCCGACGACTTCATGTTGGAACGCGATGATCCGCTTCCGCAGAAGCGCTGCCCGCTTTGAATATGCGCTTCCTGCTCGACACCAACATCTGCATCTACATTCAGCGCCACAAGCCGGCCGAAGTGCTCGCTCGATTCAGGAAGTTGCGCCAAGGGGAAGCCGGCATCTCGGCGATCACTCATGGGGAGCTGTTGTTCGGCGCGATGAAAAGCCGCCAACGAGAGCGTGTGTTGGCCGAGATCGCCGAGTTGATCCTTTGGGTGCCGGCACTGGTGCTCCCGGAGGGCGCGTCGCTGCACTATGCGACGCTGCGTGCGGAAGCCGAGGCTGCCGGAAAGCCCATCGGCGGCAACGACCTGTGGATCGCCGCACACGCGCTGGCATCCGAACTGACGCTTGTCACCAACAACGAACGCGAATTCAAGCGCGTGCCCGGCCTGCGTGTGCAGAACTGGGTCAACCCAAGCTGAGCAAACCATGTCCCTCTACGCCCTCACTCGCCCCTTCCTGTTCGCGCTCGACGCTGAAACCGCGCATGGCGCCGGGCTGCGTGCGATCGAACTGGCCTATCGAACCGGGATGAATCCACTGCTCACGAACAAGCCGAAGCCGTTGCCGACAACGGTGTTCGGGATCGAGTTTCCGAATCCGGTCGGGCTTGCGGCCGGGCTCGACAAGAACGCGGCGCACGTCGATGCGCTCGCCGCGCTCGGCTTCGGCTTCATCGAGGTCGGCACGATCACCCCCAAGCCACAGTCCGGCAACCCGAAGCCGCGCATGTTCCGCCTGCCGGAACATCAGGCGGTGATCAACCGCCTCGGCTTCAACAACGACGGCGTCGATGCGCTGCTGCGCAACCTCGATGCCACGCGCTACCGCGGCGTGCTCGGCATCAACATCGGCAAGAACAAGGACACGCCGAACGAGCGCGCGGCCGATGACTACCTGATCGGCCTGCGCGCCGTGTACGAACGCGCCAGCTACATCACCGTCAACATCTCCTCGCCCAATACGCAGGGACTGCGCGACCTGCAGGAAGAAGAAACTCTGCGCCGCTTCATCGGCACGCTGCGCGAGGAACAGGAGAGACTCGGCGCCAATGGCAGGCGCAAGCCGATGCTGCTCAAGATCGCGCCGGACCTGAGCGAAACCGAGATGGATTCGATCGCCGAAGTGCTGATCGCCTCCGGCATCGACGGGCTGATCTGCACCAACACCACCACTGATCGCGCCGCTGTCGCCAAACATCGCTACGGCCACGAGACCGGCGGTCTGAGCGGCGCGTCGGTATTCGCGAAATCTACCGCGGTACTCGCCGGCATGTCGCGGCGACTGGGTGGCAAGCTGCCGATCATCGGCGTCGGCGGCATCCTCAGCGGCAACGACGCGCAGGCCAAGATCGCCGCGGGCGCGAGCCTGGTGCAGTTCTACACCGGCATGATCTACCGCGGCCCGGACCTGATCGGCCAGTGCGTCGAGGCGATCCGCTGCGGACGAGGCGGCTGATGCTGCGCGAACAGGTGTCGCTCAAGGCGCTGAACACCTTCGGCGTCGCGGCCGCGGCGCGTTGGTACGGCGAAGCCGCATCGCCTGCCGAGCTGGCGCTGCTGCTCGCCGATCCGCGGGTCGCCGAGCTGCCGCTGCTGGTGCTCGGTGGTGGCAGCAACCTGTTGCTGACGCGCGACGTCGACGGACTGGTACTGCGTTACACCGACGACCACATCCGCGTGATCGCACCCGGTCGCGACTCGCACCTGGTCGAAGTCGGCGCCGGCATGGGCTGGCACGCCTTCGTCGACTGGTCGCTCGCGCACGGCTACGTCGGGCTGGAGAACCTGGCGCTGATTCCGGGCACCGTCGGCGCCGCACCGATCCAGAACATCGGCGCCTATGGCGTCGAGGTCGAGCGCTTCGTCAACGCCGTCGAGGTGTTCGATCGCGAGCGTCGCTGCACCACGATGTTCAAGCACGATGCCTGCGACTTCGGCTACCGCCACAGCCGCTTCAAGCGCGATGGGGAGCGCGAGCGCTACATCGTCCTCAACGTCCGCTTGCGGCTGCCGCGCGCAGGCGAACTTCGCATCGGCTACCCCGGCGTCCGTGAAGAGCTGACGGCGATGGGCGTCGCCACGCCCACGGCCCGCGACGTGTTCGACGCCGTCTGCGCAATCCGCCGGCGCAAGCTGCCCGACCCGGCGGTGATCGGCAATGCCGGCAGTTTCTTCAAGAATCCCATCGTCGCTGCCGAGGTCGCGCAAGCCCTGCTCGCGAACCACCCGGGCGCACCGAACTTCGACGCCGACGAAGGACGCCGCAAGCTCAGCGCGGCGTGGTTGATCGACCAGTGTGGACTGAAGGGCTATCGCGACGGCGATGCTGGCGTGTCCGCACAACACGCGCTGGTGCTGGTCAATCACGGCGCGGCCAGCGGCGCCGATCTCTGGCGCGTGGCACAGCATGTGCAAGCCACGGTGCGCGAACGATTCGGCATCCTGCTGGAACCGGAACCGGTGGTGGTCTAGGGTCGTCCGCATCGGCCGGACCCCGGCGCGCCGGATGCTGGCCCACGCACTGCGGAGTAAGCTTGCGCCATGAACGCCTTGATCCAGCCTGCCCACTACGAAGCGCTGCTGAGGCTGCCCGAGCATGTGACCGGCGAAGTCATCGCCGGCCAGCTGCACACCCAGCCACGCCCGACCGCGCGGCATTCGCGCATCGAAACCGGAATCGCGCGCGAGGTCTCCGGTCCCTTCGACCGCGGCGGCAGCGGCCCCGGTGGCTGGCTGATCCTGGTCGAGCCGGAGTTGCACCTGTCCGGCCAGGTGCTGGTGCCGGACCTGGCCGGCTGGCGGCGCGAGCGCCTGCCGGTGACGCCCGACGGTGCCGTCGAAGTGGTGCCGGACTGGATCTGCGAAATCCTCTCACCTGCCACCGCAATCAAGGACCGCAAGCTCAAGCTGCCGCTGTATGCGCAACTGGGCGTGGGCCACGCCTGGATCGTGGAGCCGCAGTCCAAGACCATCGAGATCTACCGCCGCGACGGCGCGCACTGGCTGCTGCTCGGCACCCACGCCGACCAGGACGAGATGCGCGCCGAACCCTTCGACGCCGTCGCCATCGGGCTATCGTCATTCTGGGATTGGTAGGCCACGAGCACCCGCCGGCTAGCCGAGGTATCGCCGCACCTGTTCGCCGATCGCACGCAGTTGCGTTGGCAGCGCGCGCCCATCACGCAGCGCATCCGCGCATGCGGGCAGCCAGCGGATCGCCTGCTCCACCGCGCGCACCATCTCCGGCGCTGGCTGCGCGGTTCGATCAAGCAGGCGCGCCATCAACGACTCCAGATGCCGGCACGACTCGGCCAACGCCACCGCACCCACCAGCGGAGCCGAGCCCTTGATCGTGTGAAACCCGCGCCGCAGTCGCTTGAGCGCATCCGCATCCGCGGGATTGGCGCGCCAGTCCGCGCATGCCGTCTGCAGCGAATGCGCGACCTCACGCAACTCGATCAGAAACACCTCGCGGAGTTCCGCATCCGCATCATCACCCTGCGCCAGCCGCGCCCGCCCGCCCCCGACCTGCAACCGGAGCTTGTCGAACAACGATTGCAACCATGCGATCAAGAGACGGCGCACCGAACCCAAACGGAGGCCCGGATGTTAAGCGCTTTCGCCGCCGGGTTTCGAGGCGGGCACTTCCGCGTCCTGCACCGGTGCGTCGGCGGCGCTCGCCGGAGCGTTTGCCCAGCGCCGCTGATCTTCCTGACGCGCACCGGCAAATCGGAGCGAATGGATCAGACGCGCGATACCGCGCGCCCCGAGGCTCATGCACAGTCCAAGCACGAACTGGATGGAACACGAGAACACCTCGGCGCGCTGCTGTGCAGCGAACTCGAGTGCGCCCTCGTACGCCTCGCGCCGGCTGAAAGACCATTTCAGTGCGGCGTAGTACCCGAGGCTGGCAATGTTCTCCACGATCACCCCAGACGCCAATCAGCGCGATGCCAACCGCAAACCACTGCTCGGGATCGATGTGGGACTCGAACGCCGGAGCGTGCCGCGAGGCCAGCCCCCACCCGGCCACGTGATCTGCGAACAGCCACAAGGCGCCGAAGAACACGCAGGAAAACGACTGCACGATCCAGATCGGGCGCGCGAACTCCACCGCATCGGGTTGTGTGAAAAAAAACTGCCCGACCACGCCGGCCATGGTCGTCACCAGGTAACCGGCTGCAACCAGACGCAAGCCGACGGTCAAAATCGAGTGGGAATTGGTTCGCGTCATCACATGGTTCTCCCCGGCGTTCACCGCTCGCGGTCCGCACCCGCCAGCGGGTCGACCGCGGTGGAGGATTGCGGGGGCTTGGAACAAATGGCCCAACTGGCGCTCCGCGAACTGGCAACCCTACCAGCCGCGTGCGGTTTGTAGCAGGCCATTCAGGCAGCGGCCAGGCGCGCAAGCCCGACTCCTTCCGCATCGCCCCCGCTGCTGCAAGCGCCGAAAAATTGCTATTGTCGCGGCGCCAATCAGGCAGACGAGAAAACGGGACATTCCATGGCAATCAAGAAAGCCCCTGCGAAGGCCGCGAAGGCCGCGAAGCCGGTGAAAGAAGTGATGAACAAGTCGACGCTGGTGAATTTTATCGCCGACAATTCCGGCGTCGCCGCCAAGGACGTCAAGGCCGTACTGGCCGGTCTGGAAGCTGCTGCAGTCGGGTCGGTGTCCAGCAAGGGCGCTGGCGAATTCGTGTTGCCCGGCCTGATCAAGGTCACCTCGGTCAAGGTTCCGGCCAAGCCCAAGCGCAAGGGCATCAACCCGTTCACCAAGGAAGAACAGTGGTTCGCCGCCAAGCCGGCGACCACCAAGGTCAAGGTCCGCGCGCTCAAGAAGCTGAAAGACGCCGCGAACTGAGCCACCGACCCGCGGCTGCGCTGCCGCCGCGGGTCAAGTTTGCGACCCGCCTGGCACCGGAAGCGCGATCACCAATGTCTCAGCGCTTCAGATCCCCCACCCAATCCATGCCGGCGTTGTAGCCATTGGCGACGCCTTTGGTGGCGACGGCGACGGCATTGTGGGGATGCAGACTCTCGTAATGGCTGGCACGCACCCAGAAGTCGGCAATGCGTTCGTCGGCATCGAGTGCTTTCTGCATGCGACGCGCGGCGTCTTCGCAGAACATCAGATTCTCGGCGTTGAGGCGCGCAAAAGCCTGTTCGTCTTCGCGCTTGACCGCAGTCTGCACGGGGGTCTTCAGTGCTTCCTCGACGCGATCAATCAATGCCACCAGCGGGAACGAGTCGAAACTCGGCACCAGGCGCACCCGCACCTCGGCGCCGGAGCGCTGGCTGTGCGGTGTCGCGGCGATGCCCTGCTCCGAGCCGAGCCAGGCGACCACGCGTTCGTAGTCGAGGCCGTCGTCAGCCGCGAAGTCGGACTTGAACTGGTCCTGGATGATCTGGCGCGCCAACGCTGCCGAACACGGACAGGTGCTCGAATAGGTGACTTCGAAGCTGGTTTCGATGGTGAACTGGCCGCGGTCGAGCAGGCCCGAAATCACCACCGGATAGGATTTCCAGCCGCTGTGGTCGCTGACCAGGGCCGGACGACGCACCATGTAGTCGAACGCGACGCGCAACAGCGCGCGGCTCGACAGGTCAGCGTGCGAGTCGACGAATTCACGCAGCACCTTGCGCACCGAACACGGCGTCAGCACTTCCGAACCGAGCAGGCGATCGAGCAGCAGGTACAGCCGCGACATGTGGATGCCGCGCGCCTCCGGCTTGTGCAGATTCACATAGGCGGTGACGCGGGCATGCGCATGGATCGGCGTACCGTCGGGCCCGGCCACGCGCACCGGCAGTTCGATATCGCCCATGCCGACCCAGTCGAGTTGGCCGGCGACGCCTGCTCGCGCCTCGTTGGCGATGTCCGGCAGCGATCGCGCCGTCGCGGGTTGGGTGCTCATGCGGATTCCTTCTTCCAGGGCGCCAGTGTATCGGTTCAGCGCAATCCAGCGACGGCGCGCCAAGCACACCAGGCGCTGCGCCAGCCGGCGTGCGGTGGGTCACGCCCCGCCGCCAAGGCTTCGATCAGCGCCAGTGCCTGCTGGTACACCACGCGCAGGCCACGCGCGCCATGCCAGTGCGAACGCGCGGAACTGCGGTAGCGCAACCGCAATTCGTTGTGCCAACGGCTCGCCAGCGTAGCCACCAGCGCCTGCAGCGCTACCCCGGTCTCGGCGCCGGCGACCGCATGGCGCGCGCGCAGGTCGAGCGGTGCCTGCGCGAATGCGCTCGGCTGGCCCTCGCGCAAGGCGAGCAGGTACATGCCGACCAGCAGACTCTGGGTGCATGCCACCGCGATCGGCGGATCCGCTGAGTTCGCGGTCAGACGCACGATGCGGGTGAGCGCTTGCGATGGATCTTCCGGCGCGGACTCGTCCAGCCCAAACAGCGCCTGCCCGGCCAACTCGGGCGACAGTTGCAGGTCACGAGCGGCGGCCAGCAACGGATGCCGCGCCTGACCCTGCCCATGCAGGGTCAGCTCTTCCTGCCACCAGGCGAGTTTGTGCTCGCGCACGGTTGCATCGCGCAGCACCCAGCAGGCCTCGCCGATTTCGAACAGGGCGCCGACGCGTCCGCGCAGCAACGGCCACTCGCCCGGCGAAGCGAACAATCGCGCCAGCGCCAGAGCCGGCCAGGCGTCGGCCCACTTCGCGATGAAGGCTTCGGCATCCAGGTCGACCTTGGCTGCGTCCATGCGCCTAGTCCAGGTAGGCGATCAGCTCGTGGGCGCTGCGCACGACCACATCCGCCCCCCACGCCTGCACGTCGTCGCCGGCGTCGATGTAGCCAAACGCGGCGACCGCAGTGCGGGTTCCGGCGGCACGGCCGGCTTCGATATCGCGGCGATCGTCGCCGAACATCCACGCCTGTGCCGGTGGCACCGCCAGACGCTTGAGTGCGTGCAGCACCGGTGCCGGATGCGGCTTCTTCTCGACCAGCGTGTCGCCACTGACGATGGCGTCGAACTCGCGGTGCAGATCGAGTGCATGCAACACCGCGTCAGTCAGCCAGCCCGGCTTGTTGGTCACGATCCCGAGCTCGATGCCCTGCGCGCGGCAGATGCTCATCAGGTCGAGGACGCCATCGAACGGCCGCGTCGCCACGGCGATGTGCTGGCGATAGCAATCCAGAAAGGGTTGCAGCAATGCTTCGCGTTCTGCCTCGCCAAGGTGTGCGAACGCGACACCCAGCAATGCGCGCCCGCCCCTGGACACGAATGGCCGCAGCCGCGCCAGCGGCAGCGCGTCGAGCCCGGCGTCGGCACGCAGTGCGTTGGCGGCGGCGATCATGTCCGGCGCGGTGTCGAGCAGGGTGCCGTCGAGGTCGAACAGCAGCGCGCGCGTGCTAGCCGGCAACGGCTTTCTCCGCGTGCGCCAGATAGTTCACGCCGACGTCCGCGCTGCGCCAGGACTTGCGTCGGAAGGGGTCGTACTGCAGTCCTTCCAGCGCGCGCAGCTCGAAACCGGCGAGACGCAATCCGGCCGAGAGTTCGCTGGGACGGATGAACAACTCATGCCGGTGCGTGCCTTTCGGCAACAACTTGAGCACCTGTTCGGCGGCGACGATGGCAAGCGCAAAGCTGCGCGCAGTGCGGTTGATGGTCGACAGGAACAGGTGTCCGCCGGGCTTCAACAGGGTCGCGCAGGCGCCCAGCACGCGGTCGGGTTCGGCGACGTGTTCCAGCATCTCCATGCAGCAGATGGCGTCGAAGGCGCCCGGCAGTTCCGCCGCCAGTTGCTCCGCATCGACATGCCGATACTGCACGTTGGCGCCGGATTCGAGCGCGTGCAGCTTGGCGATCTCGATCTGCTCGGCGGCGGCGTCGATGCCGAGCACGTCCGCCCCGGCCGCGGCCAGCGCCTCGGCAAGAATGCCGCCGCCGCAACCCAGATCGAGCACGCGCGCACCGGCCAGCGGCATACGCTCGCGCACGAACGCCAGCCGCTCGGGATTCAGTTCATGCAAGGCACGCGACGGTCCCTGCGGGTCCCACCAGCGGTGCGCCTGCTCGTTGAACCTGGCGATCTCGCGCGGATCGGCGGTCTGCATGTCAGTTCCGCGCGCGCATGCGCACGCCCCAGCTGCGCGCCGTGGCGGCGAGGCGTTCGGTGTCGAAGCCGGTGAGCCGGCCGCCGTCCAGTTTGCGCTCGCCGCGCACCCAGACATCGCGCACATCGCGGCGGTTGCCGGCATAGACGATCTGCGAAATCGGGTTGTACACCGGCAAGGTGTCGAACTGGTCGAGGGCGATCAGGGCCAGGTCCGCGTCCTTGCCAACCTCGATCGAGCCGATGCGCTCGTCCCAACCGAGTGCGCGTGCGCCACCGAGCGTAGCCATGTGCAAGGCTGCTGCCGCATCGAGCGCGGCCGCGTCCTGGGCCACGGCCTTGGCCAGCTGCGCGGCGGTCTTCATCTCGCCGATCAGGTCGAGGTCATTGTTGCTGGCAGCGCCATCGGTGCCGATGCCGACGTTCACGCCGGCGCGGCGCAAGGCCTCGATCGGCGCGAAGCCGCTGGCCAGCTTGAGGTTCGACTCCGGACAATGCGCGATGCTGACGCCGGCTTCGGCGCACTGGGCGATCTCGGATTCGCTCAGCTGGGTCATGTGCACCGCGATCAGGTTGCGGTTCACCAGACCGAGCCGCTTCAAGCGTGCGAACGGTCGTTCCTTGTGCTGGCGCAGCGCGTCCTCGACCTCGAACGCGGTTTCGTGCAGATGCACATGCACCGGCAGATCGAGTTGGTCGGAATACAGTCGGATCTTCTCGAAACTGGCGTCCGACACCGTGTACGGCGCATGCGGCGCCCACACCGCGCGCAGCATCGGTTCATGCTTGAGTTCATCGGCGAGCGCGAGGCCCTTGTCGATGTACTCGGCAGCGTGGCTGGCCCACGCAGTCGGGAACTCGATCACGGTCAGGCCGATACCCGCGCGCAGTCCGACGCGCTTGAACGTCGCCGCCGCCACTTCCGGGAAGTAGTACATCTCGTTGACGCAGGTAACGCCGCCGCGCAGCAGTTCGGCGGCGGCGATCAGGGTGCCGTCGGCGACCATCTCGGCACCGACGAAGCGGGCCTCGGTCGGCCAGATGTGGTCCTGCAACCAGGTCATCAGCGGCAGATCGTCGGCGAGACCGCGCATCAACACCATCGCCGAATGGCAATGGCTGTTGACCAGACCCGGGATCAACGCGTGGCCGGGTCGTGCCACGACTTCGCGTGCGGCGTAGCGCGCGCGCGCATCGCCGAGCGGCAACACGGCGGCGATGCGGCCGTCGTGCACCGCCACCGCATGCTGCTCCAGCACCACGCCCTGCGGCTGCACCGGAATCACCCACTCGGGCTCGATCAGCAGGTCGATCGCGATCTGGTCCATGCCGACGCTCGCTGCAGGACTACTTGACGCGCGAGACGTATTCGCCGGTGCGGGTGTCGCACTTCAGCACTTCGCCGTTCTGCACGAACAGCGGCACACGCACCACGGCGCCGGTTTCGAGCTTGGCCGGCTTGCCGCCGCCACCCGAGGTGTCGCCACGCACGCCTGGATCGGTTTCGACGATCTGCAGTTCGACATAGGTTGGCGGCGTGACCACCAGCGGTGCGCCATTCCACAACGTGACCATGCACATCTCGTTGCCCTTCAACCATTTCACCGCCTCGGTCATTGCCGATGCGTCGGCGCTGACCTGTTCATGACTGGTCGGGTCCATGAAATGCCAGAATTCGCCATCACCATAGAGGTATTCCATGTCGGTATCGAGCACGTCGGCCGCTTCGAGCGAATCGGTCGCCTTCATCGTCATCTCGACGACGCGGCCGCTCTTGATGTTGCGGTACTTGACGCGGGTGAAAGCCTGACCCTTGCCCGGCTTCACGTACTCGGTGGCGGTGATCACGCACGGATAACCGTCCACGATGATCTTCATGCCGTTCTTGACGTCGTTCATGCCATAGCTGGCCATGCCAATACTCCAGTGCGAAGAGCCGCATCGGGAATGCGGCTAGAATGAAAAGTCCCGAGAGTTTCAAAGGTCCGTACGCTGAGCGTTCGGCGACAGGGCGCGCATGATACCGACAACCCCCCGCTCCTTGCAGCCTACGGGCTGGCAACAGCTCTGGCGCGAAGCCATCACCGATCCCGACGAACTGCTCGACGTGCTCGGCCTGCCGGCACTGCGTGGACGATTGGCACAGATGGGCCGCGCCGTCTTTCCGTTGCGCGTTCCGCGCGGCTATGTCGCGCGCATGCGTCCGGGCGACGCCACCGATCCCTTGCTGCGTCAGGTGTTGCCGCTCGACGACGAGGACCGCGTTGCACCGGGCTTCAGCTTCGACGCGGTCGGCGACCTGGCTGCACGCGATGCCCCCGGCGTGCTGCACAAGTACCAGGGCCGTGCGCTGCTGATCACGACCGGCAGCTGCGCGATCCACTGTCGCTACTGCTTCCGCCGCCACTTTCCTTACGCGGAGGAACTGGCGGCGCGCGGCGGCTGGCGCGAGTCCGTCGCCGCCATCGCCGCTGATCCATCGATCCACGAGGTGCTGTTGAGCGGCGGAGATCCACTCGCGCTCGCCACTTCCAAGCTGCGCGAACTGACGCTGCAACTGGCCGCGATCCCGCATCTGCGCCGCCTGCGCATTCACACAAGGCTGCCGCTGGTGTTGCCCGAGCGTATCGACCGCGAGCTGCTGGACTGGCTGGGCGGGCTGCCGTGGCCGGTCGCCTTCGTGATCCACGCCAACCATGCCCGCGAGATCGATGCCACGGTACGTTCTGCCCTGAGCGCGCTGCGCGACAGCGGCGTGGCCCTGCTGAACCAGAGCGTGCTGCTGCGGGGCGTCAACGACTCGTTGCCGGCGTTGGCCGCGCTCAGTGAAACATTGTTTGCCGCTGGCGTACTGCCCTATTACCTGCACCTGCTCGACCGCGTCCACGGCAGTGCCCACTTCGAGGTGGACGACGCCGTGGTCCGCGACCTGGCCACCGGCCTGCGCGCGCAGTTGCCCGGCTATCTGGTGCCGAAGCTGGTGCGCGAGATCCCGGGACGGTCGTCGAAAACCGCGTTCGACTGAACCCAGTCAAGCCCGCCCATCGGCAAAACGCTGGCCTCGGGCGGCGCGAATACGGTAAAAAGGCGCCTGAGAACGTTTCGGGGACGTCATGGCGCAAAAAGATCAGGTCGTTCGGCTGCTGATGGTCGAGGACTCGATGGAGATCGCCGAGCAGCTGATCAGCGCGCTGCGCAACGGCGGTATCCCCGTGCGCCCAGTGCGTGCCGAGACCGCCGCTGAGCTCGCGAACCAGATCGAGGAACACCTCCCCGACGTGATTCTTGTCGATGCCGCGAACAAGTCGCCCACGCTGATCGAAACGGTCGCAGCGGTGCGCAAGTCGAGCAAGGACATCCCGGTGGTGGCGCTGGTGTCGGAGGTGACCGAGAAATCGATCATCGACGCCTCGATGGCCGGGGCTCGCGCCTGCGCGCTGCTGTCGCGCGCCGAACACCTGCAGATGATCGTGCGTCGCGAGTTCACCGACGTCATGACCCGGCGCGCGGTGCGGCGCCTGGAAACCAGCCTGCGCGAGGTCGAGAAGCGCTGCGACGCCCTGCTGGATTCCTCGCGCGACCCGATTGCCTTCGTCCATGAAGGCATGCACGTGCGCGCCAACAAGGCGTATCTGGAAATGTTCGGCTACGACGAGTTCGAGGAGATCGAAGGCACGCCGATCCTGGACATGCTTGCCCCGACCCATGGCGAAAGCTTCAAGGCCCTGCTGCGCAAGATGTCGAAGGGCGAGAAGCCGCCGGAACGACTGGAAATCAAGGCGCGGCGTCTGGACGGCGGCGAGTTCGACGCGGTAATGCAGTTCGAGGAAGCGACCTTCGAGGGCGAACCCTGTACCCAAATCACCTTCCGCCGCCAGGAGATCGATGCCGAGCAGGCCGCCGAACTGGACCGCTTGCGCTCGCAGGATCTGGTCACCGGTCTCTACAACCGCAGCAGCTTCATCAGCGAACTCGACCGCGTCGCAGCCGAAGCCGCAAGCGGCAAGTCCGACCTGACCCTGTTCTTCATCGAACCCGACAACTTCCGCAAGGTGCTCGACACCGTCGGCATCGGCAATGCCGACCTGCTGCTGGCAGACATGGCCAAGCTGCTCAAGTCGCAACTGCGTGACAACGACATCGCCGCCCGCGTCGGCGAATTCAACTTTGGCGTGATCCTGCCGCGCCTATCGCACGAGAAGGCGGAAGCCATCGCGCAGAACCTGCGCAAGGCCTTCGAGGAGCACGTTTTCGAGCTGAATGGCAAGTCGGTGAACCTGACCATCTGCAATGGCGTGGTCTTCATCGGCGAGAAGATCGCCAACACACAGAACATGCTCGCGGAAGCCGCGGGGGCGCTCAAGACCGCGCAGACCGAAGGCGGCAACCGCTACAGCATCTTCGACCCCGCCGCGCAGGACAAGGCCGATGCCGAGAAGCAACGCGCCTGGCTGAACCTGGTCAAGGACGCGCTCGCGCACGACGGCTTCACCCTGTACTTCCAGCCGATCATCAGCCTGATGGGCGAGGAAGGCGAGTTCTACGAGATTCTGCTGCGCCTGAACAGCCCCAAGGGCGAGATCTCGCCCGGGCACTTCCTGCCGATCGCCGAGAAGAACGGCCTGATGCCGGCAATCGACCGCTGGGTCATCGGCAAGGCGATCAAGACGGTCGCCGAACGCGAGCGCGAAGGCCGCAAGTGCACCTTCTTCATCAAGACCACACCGCAGACCATGGACGACGCCGCGATCCTGCCGTGGATTGCGACCCAGCTGCAGGCTGCGCGCCTGCGTGGCGACGCCCTCGTCTTCGAGGCGCCCGAGAGCAAGGTGGTCACCAACCTCAAGGCCGCGCGTACGTTCCAGAAAGGCCTCGAACAGTTCCACGCCAGCTTCGCGATCGAGCAGTTCGGCTCCGGTCTGAACTCGATGCAGTTGCTCAAGCACGTCGACGCCAAGTACCTGAAGATCGACCGCACCTACATGGCCGAACTGCCGAAGAACAAGGACAACCAGGCCAAGGTCAAGGAACTTGCCGACCAGGCCCGCAGCATGGACAAGCTGACCGTGGCCGAGTTCGTCGAGGACGCCGCATCGATGTCGATCCTGTTCTCCTGCGGCGTCAACTTCGTGCAGGGCAACTTTCTGCAGGAACCCGAAAAGGTCATGTCCTACGACTTCGGCTGATCCCCCTGCAAGGCGTCCGGCTGAAGCCGGACCCACGGTGAAGCCGGCACCCCGTGGGTTCGGCTTCAGCCGAACGCTCTACCAGCCATCAACTGACCACACCCGCCCGCGGCATCTGCTCCAGCGCGGCGATGCGATCGGCAATCGGCGGATGGGTCATGAACAGCGCGCGCAAGCCGCTGCGACGGGCGCCGGAGATACCCATCGCTTTCATGTCGTCGGGCAGCACGTGCTCGTTCGAGTCGCCGGCGAGACGGCGCAGGGCGCCGATCATGTGCTCGCGGCCGGACAGCTCGGCGCCACCTGCGTCGGCGCGAAACTCGCGGCGGCGCGAGAACCACATGACGATGATCGATGCGAACAGGCCGAGCACGATCTGCAGCACGATGTAGATCAGCGTGTGCGCGATCGAGTCGAGCACGCCCGGGCCATCGTCATCATTGCGCCGCAGCGCCGAACTGATGATCGAGGCAACGATGTTGCTGATGAACACCACGAAGGTGTTGAGCACGCCCTGGATCAGGGTCAGCGTGACCATGTCACCGTTCGCGACATGCGAAATTTCGTGGCCGAGCACGGCTTCGACTTCGCGTCGATTCATGTTGCGCAGCAGGCCGGTACTGACCGCGACCAGCGCGTTGTTGCGATTCCAGCCGGTCGCGAAGGCATTCATCTCGGGCGCCTCGTAGACCGCCACTTCCGGCATGCCGATGCCAGCGCGCTCCGACTGGCGCCGCACGGTCTCGAACAGCCATGCTTCGGTTTCACTGCGCGGCTGCGCGATCACCTGGGCGCCGGTACTGCGCTTGGCCATCCACTTCGACAGGAAAAGGGAGATGAACGAGCCCGACATGCCGATCACCGCCGACATCAGCAGCAAGCCGCCCAGGCCGCTGTTGCGGTCGATCCCGAAGATGGCGCCGATCAAGCCGAGCAGCACCATGATGGCAAGATTGGTGCCGATGAAGAGCGCGATGCGTAACATGTGCCGGTTCCGTGCAACGCTGCCGAGATTGGCAGCGTTGCAGATGGTGCGGATTCGGGCCCGTTTTTCAAGCCGACGACCACTGCCGTTTCGCGGTCGGGCGGCATCGTGATCGTTGCGTGAGGACATGAGCATCCACTACCGCGGTCGCTTCGCCCCCTCGCCCACCGGCGATCTGCATTTCGGGTCGCTGGTCGCTGCGCTCGGCAGTTGGCTGCGCGCGCGCACAGAGGGAGGCGCCTGGCTAGTGCGCATCGAGGACCTGGACCCTCCACGAGAGGTGGCGGGCGCCGCCGGCCGCATCCTCGCCACGCTGGCCGCATTTGGCATGTACTCGGACGAACCGGTGCTGCGCCAGAGCGAACGAGCGCTTCACTACGAAGCAGCGTTGGCACGTCTGGTCGAGCGCGGCATCGCCTTCCGCTGCGCCTGTAGTCGCCGGCAACTTGAGGCCAGCGCCGGCCTGCATCTGGCCGCGTGCGCCGATCCTGACCCGCAGACTGCGCACGCGTGGCGCGCGCGCGCGCCCGAGCTGACCGTCGAGTTTGACGATGCGCTCGTCGGGCGCTATCGGCAGCATCTGCGCCAGGAGGTCGGCGACTTCGTGCTGAAGCGCAACGATGGACTGCACGCCTACCAGCTCGCGGTTGTGGTTGACGACGCCGCACAGGGCATCAGCGAGGTCGTGCGCGGCGCCGACCTGCTCGACTCGACGCCACGCCAAATCTGGCTGCAGCGCCAACTCGGGCTACCGACACCGGGCTACTTGCATCTGCCCCTGGTGCTCGACGAACACGGCCACAAGCTCGGCAAGTCGCTGACCAGCCAGCCGGTGAGCGCCGATGATCCACTGCCCGCACTGCGCGCCGCACTGCGCTTCCTCGGCCAACCCGACCCGGTCAATTGCACCGCAGTCACCTCGCTCCTGCAGGTGGCCGTCGCCGCATTCGATATCGCCAAGATCCCTGTTTCCATACCCTCCCGCACGCCACCGGACAACGTCTAGAATCCCGGCATGTCCGCGCCCGCGGAACTTGGAGAGGGAACATGACGCAACGTATTGCATTCGTCACCGGTGGCACCGGCGGCATCGGCACCGCCATCTGCCAGCGGCTGGCCAAGCTCGGCCACCGCGTCGCCACCAACTACCGCGACGAGGGCCGCGCGCAAGCATGGCAGGCGGAACAGAAACGACTCGGCTACGACATCGGCATCGTTCCCGGCGATGTCGCCGAGCCGCACACCGCCGCAGCCATGATCAAGGCGCTCGAAGCCCAAATCGGACAAGTCGACATCCTGATCAACAATGCCGGCATCACCCGCGACACCACCTTCCATCGCATGAGCGCATTGCAGTGGCAGGAGGTGATCAATACCAACCTGAACTCCTGCTACAACGTCACCCGCGCGGTGATCGACGGCATGCGCGCGCGCCAGTGGGGCCGCATCGTGCAGATCGCCTCGATCAATGGCCAGAAGGGCCAGTACGGGCAGGCGAACTACGCCGCGGCCAAAGCCGGCATGCATGGCTTCACCATTTCGCTGGCGCAGGAGAGCGCCAAGCTGGGCATCACCGTGAATACCGTCTCGCCCGGCTACGTCGCCACCGACATGGTGATGGCGGTACCCGAGGAAGTGCGCGCCAAGATCGTCGCGCAAATTCCCACCGGGCGCCTCGGCAAGCCCGAAGAGATCGCCTACGCCGTGGCCTTCCTGGTCGACGACGAAGCCGCGTGGATCACCGGCGCCAACCTGTCCATCAACGGCGGCCACTACATGGGCTGGTAGCGTCGAAAAGCTTTGTGCCGCGCACCGGATTGTCGAACTGCCTCTGGTGCGCCGCACAAGCCTTCTGCTAGGTTCGAGCCATGACCAAGAGCACGCGCATCATCAAGAAGTATCCGAATCGTCGGCTCTACGACACCGAGATTTCGAGTTACATCACCATCGACGAAGTGCGCCAGCTCGTCGTCGACGGCGAAGACTTCGAGGTGCGCGACGCCAAGACCGGCGACGACCTGACCCGCACCGTGCTGCTGCAGATCATCAGTGAGCACGAGGAAAAGGGGCAGCCGCTGTTCAGCACCAAGCTGCTGTCGCAGCTGATCCGCTTCTATGGCGACTCGCTGCAGGGATTCATGGGCAGTTACCTCGAGCGCAGCATGCAGGTCTTCCTAGACCAGCAGACGCAGTTCCGCGGCCAGATGAACAATATCCTCGGGCAGACGCCGTGGTCAGTGTTGAACGAGATGACCGAACGCAACCTCGACCTGTGGAAGCAGATGCAGTCGAAGTTTGTCGGCGAGGTCGCGCCCAAGGCACCCCCCAAGCCAGGTGATCGGAAACGCTGATTTTCAATTGCGTCGCGGTAGTGGACGTTCGCCGTATGGCTTTTTCTGCGGCGCAGCAATAGATTCCACTTTCTCCATTTGAATCAGGGGTTCAACTCATGTCGCAGCGCGTCGCCATTGTCACGGGCGGGATCGGTGGTTTGGGCTCGGCGATCTGCCGCAAGCTGGCGCAGGCGGGTCGCAGGGTGATCGCCGCCGACCTCGATGCGCGCGCCGACCGCATCGCCGCGTTTCGTGAGGAGATGGCGGACCTGGGCGAGCGTGTGGCGTTCGAGCCGCTGAATGTCGCCGACGAGCAGTCCTGCTCTGATCTGGTGGCACGCGTCGTTGCCCGCCACGGTCAGGTCGACGTGCTGGTGAATGCCGCCGGCATCACCCGCGACGCCACCCTGCGCAAGATGACCACGGCACAGTGGACCGACCTGATGCGGGTCAACCTCGACGGCGTGGTTTTCATGACGCGCGCGGTCGTCGACGGCATGTGCGACCGCGGCTTCGGCCGCATCGTGAACATTTCCTCGGTGAACGGCCAGACCGGCCAGTTCGGCCAGACCAACTACTCGGCCTCGAAGGCCGGCCTGCACGGCTTCACCATGGCGCTCTCGCGCGAAGTCGCGCGCAAGGGCGTTACCGTCAACTCGGTCTCGCCCGGTTACTGCCGCACCGCCATGGTCATGGCGATCCCCGAGAACATCCGCAACCAGATCGTCAACCAGATCCCGGTCGGCCGCATTGGCGAGCCCGAGGACATCGCCCGCGCGGTCGAGTTCCTCACCGCCGACGACGCCGGCTTCCTCACCGGCGTCAACCTGCCGGTCAACGGCGGGCTGTTCATCAGCTTCTGACCAACTCGCCTACCCGCGCTTGCGCAACCACTGGTCGATCGCCGGCGGGACTTCGCGCTGGGCACGGCCGGAGACGTAGATGCCGATGTGGCCGCCCTTGAACGACAGTTCGGTGTAGTCGCGGGTCGAGGTGGCGCCTTTAAGCGCGCGCGACGCGTTCGGCGGCACGAGATGGTCCTGCTCGGCGAAGATGTTCAGGATCGGCAGCTTGATTGCTTTCAAATCAATGTCTTTCGATCCGATCTTCAAGCCGCCTCTCATCAGCTTGTTGCCCTGATAGAAGTCCTTGATGAACTGGCGGAAGGCTTCGCCGGCCTGATCGGGCGAGTCGAAGATCCACTTCTCCATGCGCAGGAAGTTCTCCATCTCGGCCGGGTTGTCGAGGATGTCGGTCAGGCCGACGTACTTCTGCTGCAGCAGGCGATAGGGTTTCAGCGTCAGGTAGCACCAGTTCATCAGGTCGGCCGGCACGTTGCCGAGCGTGTCGACAAACAGGTCCACGTCCATGCCGCGGGTCCAGTGGCTGAGCATGTTGTCCGGGGTCTGGAAGTCGACCGGCGTGACCATCGTGATCAAGTTCTGCAGCGTTTCCGGGTAGATGCTGGCGTAGCAGAGGCTGAAGGCGCCGCCCTGGCAGATGCCGAGCAGGTTGATCTTCGCCACCCCGGTGTGTTTCGACACGGCCTTGACCGAACGGCGCAGGTAGCCGTTGATGTAGTCATCCAGGGTCACGTAGCGATCGGACGGATCGGGATAACCCCAGTCGATCAGGTACACGTCATGGCCGGCTTCGAGCAGGCTCTTCACGATCGAGCGGTCGTCCTGCAGGTCGACCATGTACGGGCGATTGACCAGCGCATAGGCGATCAGCAGCGGCGTCTTGTGCGTCACCTTGTGCTTGCTGGTAAAGCGGTACACGACCACCTTGTCTTCGCGGTAGATCTCCTGCTTGTCGCTGGCGCCGTAGTGCACCTCAGGAACATCTTTCAGTACTTTCATGCCCTTGGCGAGCTTTTCTCCAAAACGCGAGAGCTCGGCGGCGACCTGGTTCGGTTCGAGTTGGATCGGACCCATGATGTTTCAGCTCCCTGATCAGCGCGAGCGACGGGCCGCAGCTTTCTTGGCCGCAGGCTTGGTCGATGTGGGGGTGGACTTGCGTGCGACGGTCTTGCTGACTGCCTTCGGCGCCGACTGCACGGCCGGCTTCGCGACGGATTGGCCGGCT
The DNA here is from genome assembly GCA_016703225.1 of Lysobacterales bacterium. Lineage (NCBI taxonomy): Bacteria > Pseudomonadati > Pseudomonadota > Gammaproteobacteria > Lysobacterales > Lysobacterales bacterium. The sequence goes on along the minus strand of JADJCM010000010.1, from coordinate 256,719 downwards.
TCCAGCGCTTCGAGGCGTTCCTGCAGCGTTCGCATCTCGCGGCGCATTTCCTGCATGCGCCGCGCGGTCGAGTTCACCTCGGTGCGCGTCGGCATGCCGAACTGGCCGGTCGCGCGTTCGACTTCGCCCTGGACCAGACTGCGCAGCGTCATCTGCTTGTTGACCAGATCACCGTAGGCGCTGCGGAACTCGGGGCTGAGTGCGACCTCGGCGTAGCCGTCCTCGGCTGCATCCACCCAGAGGTCATACACCTGACGCAAGGACTTCAGTTGCCGCCCCGGCTCCTCGCGCTCAGCGAGCAGCGTCTGGAACTTGCTGACCGCGCGCTTGCTCGCTTCGAGCATCAGCCGGTTGTAGGCCGACATCGCGTCCTGGTACTGCAGAACCGCGGCCATCAGCCGCTGCTGGCGTTCCTGCGATTCGCGCGTGTAGCCGAAGGTCGGCATGCCGAGCAGGCCCTGGACTTCGCCCTTGAGCAGATCGGCGGGATTCGTCCAGCCCGAAAACATCTGTTCGAAGCCGCGCGCATCCGGGCTGGCCATCGCCGCGAACAGGTCGCGCAACGGATTCTGGGTCTCGCCCATCGGGCCGATCGCGCCCTGGAACAGTTGCGTCCACTGCACCGCGTCCTTGGGAAAACCGGAACCGTTGGCGAGTTGCCCGGAGAACTTCTCGACCCAGTCCAGATACTGCTTGGTGCCCTGGATGAAGCGCTCGGTGGCAGCGTCGGTGTCATCCCCGAGCTTGCCGCCAAACAGATCGCCAAAGGCCTTGCCGGCATCGCGCCAGTCACCCTGCACGAACCGGTTCGCACCCTCCGAAACCGCACTCCACCACTGCTGGTGCAATGCCTCCCAGTCCTTGAATCCACCTTGCGCGGCCTTGGCCATGTTGCCCCCTCCCGAATGAGGTCGCCATGCTAGCCCTGCGCATGGTGCGGTGCAACAACAGAGCACCCGCGTCTGTATTCGGGCTTCCATCCCGAACAGGTGGTCCAATCCAAGTGGTCGAGTTCTAGCCATGTGTCAAGCCGACCGCTGAGGAAGTTGCTCGTATCATCCACGCACCCCCGCCGAGCCACCCCATGTCGCATACCTCTCCACCCTCTCGGCCACTTCTGTTCCTCGCAGGTGGCATGGCGATTGGAATGTTCAGCTGGCTGGCAGCACTCGCCGTCTCGGGCCGGTTCGAGCCATACGATTCAGGCGTGGGCCTCCTGGCGAATCAGTTCGTTCTTTCCGTGCCGGCCGGCTTCTTCGCCACGCGCTACCGGCCATCAGCGCCATGCCTTTTTCTCTGTGGTGCATACGTCGGGATGACTGCCTACACCTATGGCTTCGGTGGCTCCGAGGCGAGGGCCTGGGCGGCGCTCGGCGCGGTCACGAGTCTGTCTCTGCTGCTCCTGCCCGCGGTGCTCGTCACCGTCATCACCGTCATTCGCCGCATACGTCGGGTGCAGCCACCACGCACCGAAGGCGGTTCACGTTCTGGTCAACCGTAACCGCCGCTCGGGAGATCCATTCACCGATTGGATCAAAAGCGTCCAGAAATTCGTGGTGTCAGATACCCTCACGGCGAACGATGCGATATATAACCCAACCACGATCATTCATGGTGCCGACTTCTTGAGGACGGTATCTGAACTGCGCGCGCGGCCGGGTGGCTACATCTACTTCTATGGCAGCGCGACCATGGTCAGATCGCTGCTCGCCGCTGATCTTGTTGATGAGTTGCTGCTCACGATCGAACCGATCGTTCTCGGGGGCGGAAAAACGATCTTCGCTGAGAACGGAAAGACACTACCCTTCGCGCTGGAGTCGACAGCCAAAGCCAGCACGGGCGCGCAGGTTTGCCGATAGGTTCGTGCACGGTGACCACCGTGTCCCACCTAACAACCGGTTGCGGCGGACGGCCGACTGCGCGGCCCGCCGCCGAACCTGAGCGCTACCACGCAATCCGACAGAGACCTGAGGACACCATGACCTTGACGAAACCCCTACTCGCTTTGGCCCTGCTGACAGGCATCCCGATGACAACGCACGCGGTGGACGAGGATCCGTATCTCTGGCTGGAGGACGTCGAGGGCACCAAGTCGCTCGACTGGGTCAGGGCGCGCAACGCGGAGAGCCAGAAGGCGCTGGAAGCCGATCTCTCGTTCAAGCCGTTGTACGAGCGCCTGCTCGCGATCAACAACGCCAGCGACCGCATTCCCTACGTGCGCAAGCTCGGCGAGCACTTCTACAACTTCTGGAAGGACGAGCAGCACGTGCGCGGCATCTGGCGGCGCACCACGTTGGCCGAGTACCGCAAGGCCGAGCCGAAGTGGGAGACGGTGCTCGATCTGGACGCGCTCAACAGCGCGGAGCAGGCGAACTGGGTATGGAAGGGCGCCGACTGCATCGAGCCGGCGCAGGACCGTTGCCTGCTCTCGCTGTCGCGCGGCGGCGGCGATGCCGTCGAAATACGCGAGTTCGACCTCGGCACGCGCGAGTTCGTCAAGGACGGCTTCGTGCTGCCCGAAGCAAAATCGGCGCTCGGCTGGAAGGACCGCGACACGCTGTACCTGGGCACCGACTTCGGCAATGGCTCGATGACCGAATCCGGCTACCCGCGTACCGTGCACGAATGGAAGCGCGGCACGCCGTGGAAGGACGCGCCGCGCATCTTCGAGGGAAAGCCCGCGGACGTGTACGCGTTCGGCTTCAGCGCCTACAGCAGCGGTTTTCGCCACGATGGCGTGACCCGCGTGCCCTCGTTCTTCGAGAACGAGACGCATCTGTTGCGCGATGGCCAACTGGTGAAGCTGCCCAAGCCGGACGATGCCGATGTCGGCTTTTTCCAAGACCAGGCGCTGATCACCCTGCGCAGCGACTGGAAACCGGGCAAGCAGGCGTTCACCGCCGGCAGTCTGCTGGCGATCCGGATCGACGATCTCTATGCCGGGAAGGACGCTTTTAGCGTGCTGTTCAAGCCGACCGAGATACGGTCGCTGGCCGGCTACTCGACGACGCGCAATGCTGTCCTGCTGAACATCCTCGACAACGTCCGCGGACGCCCTGAAGCGATGCAGCGGAAGGGCACGAAATGGGAGCGCCAGTCGGTCACCGTGCCCGCAAATGCCGAGGTCAGCCTGAGCGGCATCGACCCCGAGCACAGCGACGACTACTTCATGACCGCCACCGACTTCCTGACCCCGACCACGCTTTCGCTCGGGGCCGTTGGCAAGCGCAGGCATGAACTCCTGAAACGCCAGAAGGAACACTTCCGCTCCGAGGGACTGGTGGTCGAGCAGCACGAGGCGCGGTCGAAGGACGGCACGCGCGTGCCCTACTTCCTGGTGCTGCCCAAGGCGCGAGCGCGCGACGGCAAGATTCCGACCCTGCTCTACGGCTACGGTGGTTTCGAGGTCTCCGAGACCCCGGCCTACTACGCCGCAGCCGGCGCCGGCTGGCTGGAGCGCGGTGGCGCCTTCGTGCTGGCCAACATCCGCGGCGGCGGCGAATTCGGCCCGAAGTGGCACCAGGCGGCGCTGAAGTCGAAGCGGCAGAACGCCTACGACGACTTCATCGCCATCGGTGAAGACTTGATCGCGCGCAAGATCACCTCGACCGCGCACCTCGGCATCCAGGGTGGCAGCAACGGCGGCCTGCTGATGGGCGTGATGTACACGCAACGCCCGGACCTGTGGGGCGCAGTGCTGTGCGAAGTGCCGCTGCTCGACATGCGTCGCTACAACACGCTGCTCGCGGGCGCGAGCTGGATGGGCGAATACGGCAATCCGGACCTGCCCGAGGAATGGGCGTTCATCTCGAAGTACTCGCCCTATCAGAACATCGACCCGGCGAAGACCTATCCGCCGATCCTGTTCACCACCTCGACCCGCGACGACCGCGTGCATCCCGGCCACGCGCGCAAGATGGCGGCGAAGCTGCTGGATCTGGGCAAGAACGTGACCTACTACGAGAACATCGAAGGCGGACACGGCGGCTCGACCAACAACCAGCAGGCCGCGTTCATGGATGCGATCGGCTACGTGTTCCTGTGGGAGCGGTTGAAATAACCCCGGCGCGGTGCCTGTGCCGTTTCCCGGCTACGCTTTCACCACTGTCAGGAGAACTGCCATGCGCCGCACCCTCATCGCCACCGGAGTCGCCCTCGCCATGTCCACCGCTGCCGCCTCCGAACCGGATTTCTCACTCACGGTCTATTCCTCCGCTGCGCCCGGCGCGCTCACCTCCGAGCAGCTCGCGAACTACGGCCTGCAACTGCCCGGCTACGCGCTGGTGCGCGACCGCCGCGAACTGGCACTGCCAAATGGCATGGGCGAAGTGCGCTTCTCGGACGTCGCCACGCGCATCGACCCGACCACGGTCAGCTTCGCGTCGATCACCGACCCGCAAGGCACGCGCGTGATCGAGCAGAACTACCAGTTCGACCTGGTCGACGGACAGAAATTGCTGAACCGTTATATCGGCCAGACCATCAGCGTCGACCAGATCCGCGGCGACAAGGTCGAGAACGTCACCGGCAAGCTGCTCTCGGCCACCGGCGGGCTGATCCTGATGCAGCCGAACGGCGAAGTGCAGACACTCAGCCACTACGCGAACATCGCGTTCCCGTCCCTGCCCGGCGGCCTGATCACCAAGCCGACCCTGGTCTGGCTGGTCGATGCCAAGCGCGGCGGCAAGCACGATGCCCAAGTCTCGTATCAGACACAGGGCATGACCTGGTGGAGCGACTACAACGTGATCCTCAAGGGTGATGCGAATGCCTGCAGCATGGACCTCGCGGCCTGGGTCACCGTGGTCAACCAGAGCGGCGCCAGCTATCCGAATGCGCAGCTGAAACTGGTCGCCGGCGAAGTGAACCGGGCACCGGCAGCACCCGCACCGATGGCACTCGGCATGGCCAAGCGCAGCATGGTCGCCGAGGCGGCTGCACCCGGCTTCCAGGAATCGGAACTGTTCGAATATCACCTGTACACGCTGGGACGCCGCACCGAACTGCCGAACAACTCGACCAAGCAGCTGGAGCTGTTCCCGTCGGCGGTCGGCATGAAGTGCAAGCGCGAACTGGTGTTCACCGCCTCGCCGCAGCCCTACGGCTTCTGGGGCTCGCCGATCAGCGACCAGGGCTATGGCTCGACCAACAGCGGCGTGGTCGGCGCCTGGCTCGAGTTCGAGAACAAGGAAGCGAACGGCCTCGGCCTGCCGCTGCCCGCCGGACGCGTGCGCGTGAACCAGGCCAGCCGCGACGGCAGCCTGGAGTTCATCGGCGAGGATGTGATCAAGCACACGCCGCGCAATGAGACGCTGCGCATCAAGCTCGGCGAAGCCTTCGACGTGGTCGGCGAGCGCAAGCAACTCGACTACAAGATCGACACCTCGGCCAAGCGCATCGACGAGACCTTCGAAATCAGCGTGCGCAACCGCAAGAAGGAAGCCGCGACCATCCGCGTACGCGAATACCTGTATCGCTGGAGCACATGGGCGATCACCGACGAGAACGTGAAGCACGACAAGCGCGACGCGAACACCATCGACTTCGTGGTGAACATCCCGGCCGATGGCGAGCAGAAGATCCGCTACTCGGTCCGATACACCTGGTGAGGTTTGCGCTTGGAGCGTTCGGCTAAAGCCGAACCCACACAAGATCAAGCCGAACCCACATCAGATTCCTTGTGGGTCCGGCTTCAGAAGGTGCTTTGTGGGTCCGGATTTATCCGGACGCTTTTGCGGCCAAATGCTTCGCCAGCCATTCGCGCTCGCGCCACATCAGCCACAGTCCGAACAGCGACAGCAGGCCGACCGCAAGGGTGGCGCCGTTGATGAAGACGACCAGATTGTCGACACCGTCCTTCATGTCGCCGAAGAACATCAGCGCGAAGGTCACGATCAGCAGACCAAGCCCGCGCCCGCCGGCCTGATAGTCGATTTCGGCATCACGCGAGGCGCCGAGCGTCGCCAGCGCGGACAGCAGGCCGAGCAGCGGGGCCGCGACCACCGCCATCAGCGTCCGCTGCAGCGCGACGTCGCCTTGTACCGCGGCCAGCACGTCGATGCCTTGGTGTCGGAACCAGAGCGCGAACAACAACGTTGCCAGTGCGCCGAAACCCAGATCGAAGGCGATGCCGACGCCAGGACGGTGGACATGCACCGCCTCCTCGCGCAGCCGCTGCTCCCCGTGCTGCATCGCCGCCACCATGTGCCAGACGAACTGGTCGTCGCTGAAGGTCTGCAGTTGCCGGACCAGGCGCGCGCGCGCGAACAGCCATTTGGCGAGGTCGACCACGATGCCGACCGCGATCCCGGCGAGCCATACCAGCAGCAGCTTGACCGCGGACCACTGCCACACGTAGACCCCCAGCAGACCGATGCCGCCGATCAGCAGCCACTGCAGCATCGCCAGCGTCAACCCGAGCAAGCGCCCATTCGAGCGCCGCCCAAGCGCACCCGGCGCGCACCCCGTGAATCGCGCGCGCATGGCTGCGGTGATGTCGATATAGCGGATCTCGCGTTGTTTGCTCGCCATGCCCTGCTCCCCGGCTGTCGCGATGATAGGACCTGACGTCCGCGCTAGTCCCCGACCTGATCCACCACCAGGCGCCAGCCTTCGGATTGGTGGCGCCAGACGCGTTGGTAGGACTGCGGCCGGTCGCCGGTGGTGACGCCGGCGGTTGCTGCGAGGCGGCCGTCGCCGGAGCGGCGAAGCAGGACGCGTTCGGCGCGGGCGCGCATCGGTGCCGAGTCGCGGAGGTCGACGGCGGCGCGTGGCGGTTGGCCAGAGCGCAGCTCGATCGCGTCCGCAGCCGACAGGGCACGCCAGGCCGCGAGGTCGAAGGTCGTGGCGCGCAGCGCGTTCAACTGGTCGTCTGCGCTGCGCAATGCGGCTTCGTCGCCGCCTTCGACGGCGCGCGTACCGGCCGCGCGATCCTTCGCCTCGCCCGGCAATTCCTGCAGCGCGTGCTCGATGCCGTTGTCGAGCAACAGCCGCCAGCGGCCCTCGCGCAGCACCCAGACCGAGAAGAACTGGCCGCCCGCGGGCGCGCCGTCGCTGCCATCGGCCCCGATCGGGGTCAGCCGGTAGGGTCCGAAGGTGTAGCCCAGATCATCCGCCGCCTCGGCCGCGGCCGGAGCCCATTCCAGCCGGAACGGAGCCGTGTCGGGGCGACCGGCGTACCAGGTGCGCGCATGGGTCGCGCCGGGACGGAACACGATCGCGTCATCGGCCAGCACGCCAAGGAATGCCGCCTTGACCCCGAGCTTTGGCGAGCTTGCGGCGAATGCACGTTCGGCGGCGACCAAGGCATCAAGATCGCTCGCATGCGCGCCGTTGGCCAGCAGCAACATCGTGAACATCGCGAAGGCACGCATCAACCTGCTCCCATCCGTTACGGCGATTTTGGCGAGCGCAGAAGCAAACAACCCGTGCCGATGGTCGGGCACGGATTGCTTTGGGAGCCGCCGCTGTAACGGCGATCAGCGCCGGTCGATGGCCACGTAGTCGCGGTCGTCCGGGCCGATGTAGTTCGCGTTCGGGCGGATGATCTTGCCGTCGATGCGCTGCTCGATCACGTGCGCGCTCCAGCCGGAGGTGCGCGCCATCACGAACAGCGGCGTGAACATCGGCGTGGGCACACCCATCATGTGGTAGCTCGACGCGCTGTACCAGTCGAGGTTCGGGAACATCTTCTTCAGGTCCCACATCAGCGTCTCGATGCGCTCGCTCACCTCGAACAGGCGACGGTTGTCGCCGGCTTCGCACAGTCGCTTGCTGATCGACTTGATGATCGGGTTGCGCGGGTCACCGATGGTGTACACCGGGTGACCGAAGCCGATGATGATTTCCTTGCGCTCCATGCGCGCACGGATATCGACCTCGGCCTCGTTCGCGGAGCGGTAGCGGGCGATGATGTCCATCGCGACCTCGTTTGCGCCGCCGTGTTTCGGCCCGCGCAGCGCGCCGATCGCTCCGGTGACCGCTGAATACATGTCCGACCCGGTGCCGGCGATCACGCGCGCGGCGAAGGTGCTGGCGTTGAACTCATGCTCGGCATACAGCACCAGCGACTGGTCGAGCGCGCGCGCGTGCAGCTCGCTGGCCGGCGCGCCGTGCAACAGGTGCAGGAAGTGCGCGGCGATCGAGTCGTCGTCGGTCTCGGTGTCGATGCGGCGGCCGTGGTGGCTGTAGTGGTACCAGTAGAGCAGCATCGACCCGAAGCTCGCCATCAACCGGTCGGCGATGTCGCGCGCCTCGTTGACCGGGTGCGCTTCCTTCTCCGGCAACACCGTGCCGAGCACCGAGCAACCGGTGCGCATCACATCCATCGGATGCGTGTTCGCCGGCAGCAGCTCGAGCGCGTCCTGCACCTGCGGCGGCAAGCCGCGCAGCCGCTTCAGCTTGGCCCTGTAATGCGCCAGCTCGTCGCGCGTCGGCAGGTGCTCGTGCACCAGCAGATGCGCCACCTCCTCGAACGTGGCCTGCTCGGCCAGATCCTTGATGTCGTAGCCGCGGTAATGCAGGTCATTGCCGGACCGGCCAACCGTGCAAATCGCGGTGTTTCCCGCCGCCACGCCGGACAGCGCGACGGACTTCTTGGGCTTGAAGGTGCTGGGGGTGGATTCGGGTTCGGACATGGTTGCAGCCGCCGGTTGGAAACGCGAATGATACTTCGCCGGCCGGCACCGCCGCTCGAAGCTTCAGGTTGCCCGCATTATTCCATCCAGTCCTGCAGCTTCAGCCCGCGCACCCGCGCGAACTCGCGCCGGTTGTGGCTGACCAGCACCAGATTCTCAGCCAGCGCCTGCGCCGCAATCCAGAGGTCATTGCCACCGATCGGGGTGCCGTCGCGCTCCAGTTCCGCGCGGATCACGCCGTAACGAACTCCGGCCGCATCGGTCAGCGGCAGCACCGGTGCAACTCGCGTCAACGCGGCGAGTCGCAGCAACGCATCGTCGCGACGCTGGCTCTTCTCGGCGCCGAAACGCAATTCGCCATAAGCGGCGGCGGCCAGCGCGGCCTCGCCCGGCTTGAGCCGATCGAGACGCCGGGAAAGCTCGGGATGGCGCTGCGACAAGGCATAGATGCAGGTGTCGGAATCGAGCAGGAATCTCGCCTTGGCCGGGCTCACGGCAGCGGTTCCGGCGGCGGATCGGCGATGTCCTCGGGGAAGTCGCTCGGCCAGGGCGGGAGGCCACGCAACAGCGCACCCAGCCGTACCGGCACCTCGCGCAACACCACCTCACCATCGCGCCGGAGGATCTCGACTTCGTCGCCGACAAAACGGAATTCCTTGGGCAACCGCACCGCCTGACTATTGCCGGACCTGAACACACGCGTCGTCGTCATGACCCCTCCGAAGTATGCACCGGAAGTATATACGCATCGGGATCTTCGGAGGCTCCGCCGGGCAATCCTGCTGCCGGACCCAATGGGGCCACCTGTCGCCGGAATGGCATCTTGGTTCCAGCACCGGTACGTCCTACTGACCAACCCGGGACCGCGCCAGAGCGCGAACTGCAAACAACGCGATGCCTAGCAGCAGTGCGAGCAGTGACCACGGTTGCAGCGCCGGGATAGAAGCAGCAGCAAGAAAACCGATTGCGAACGACGCGTCGTCGTTGTCCAGCCCAGGATCGGACACCCAGTAGCCGGCATCGGACCGAGCAGAAGCGGACTCGATGAACACGTTCGTACCTGCACCCGCAACCAATCCGACAAGCCTGGATGCCCGGCGCACGCACGAGGACTCGCCGCGCGCTGGCACGGCCGGAATCGCGAATTCGAATTCGGCAGCGGAGAAGCACAAGACGCCGACGTCCGGATCGCCACATCCACCTTGGATGGCGGAATCCACACGGAACGGCGAGACCCCGAAATCAGCACAGCGCCCGAGGACGACGCCGCTGACCAGCGCGTCCGAAGGGTTGCTCACGACGACGCGGAACAGCGCTTCCGTCGCGCCCTGTGGCGGCAAGGGCAGAACTGGCTCCACCCGCAAGCGAAGATCAGCCACGCTCCCCAGGATCCAGGTCGATGGCGCCATCAGCAACGCGGGATCCCCGGATCGGGCCCGAAAGTCCAAGCCCGTCGTGGGTATCGGTGCTGCCGAGTCGCGGGCAAAGGTCAGCACGCAGGAGATCGAGGCTCCCGCAGCAAGCGCCGGAGTGGCCAGGCGGATGTTGTACGCGGTCTGCGTCAACAGACAAGGCGGCGACGCCGTGGCCGTCGTATGCACGAAGTACAGCGGTGAAGCAATCCATTCCGGTTCGGCGATTGCAACTGCACCCGCATTAGAAAGGGTCACGTTCAGCGATGCCGAGGATGATGGCAGGGGCGCAATCACTACTTGCTGTGCACGGGTCGAGCCCAGGCTGGCGAGAGCAATCAGAAGAAACAGCAGGCGACGCAGCATGAGTCGGCTCTCCCGCTGCTACCGGCAGCGCTCACTGCCAGGACGCGCCGCCGCAAGCACTCCCCCAGTGACTCCTCGAAAACGTCGATGCCTGCTTTGCTCGATGAAGACCGACCAAGGCCGAAGCGAAAATGACGAGCGCCAGCAAGGCGAACAACTGGGCTCGCCCGGCCGGAATCGCCTGCGCGGGCGCCCCGAATGCGACGTCAGCATAGGTTGAATTGTTCATCCAATTCGAGTCGCCCACGCGATAGCCCGATGCCGTTTCGGCGTCGCGCAGGAAGTACAAGTCGAATGGCCAACCGGTACCCTCGACCAACCCCGATGATCGACGCGCTCGCACGAGGCAAGATTGTTGCGAGTGCGCCGGCACGTCGGGAATCGGAGCGCTGAAATCGACCAAACCAGTGAAACAGAAGACGTAAGGCAGCGACGACCCTGCACATCCGCCGGGAATGTGGGTATCCATCGTCACCATTGCACTGGAAACGAATTGACAGCCGCCCGCTTCAACATCCGTCAGCGGAAAGTCTCCGGGATTCGTCACGGTAATCCGGAACAATGCTTCGGTCGCCCCGGCCATCGGCAACGGATGCACGGGTCCCACCGAAATCGACGGATCGTCGAACACACCGAACTCCCAACGAGAAGGCGCCAGCGTCACCGTCGCCGAACCGGGTGCCGGGCTGGGATGGATCGCAAAGGATGAAATCGGCGTCACGCTCGTGCGTGCGAAGGTCACCGTACACGATACCGACTCACCCGCAGCCAGGGGCGGCGCCTCGAGTGACGGGATGATCGTCAGCGCCAAGTTGTGAATGTGGCACGGTGCAGCTGCGGTGATCGAATACGGACTCGACGGAAAGAAAGCCAGATGAAAGCGCGGCTGAGCCACCGAAGCACTGCCGGTGTTCGCCAGTGTGATGGCGAACGATGCCGAACCCGAAGGAGGCGGCGCGACTGTGACTGTCGACGCCCGCACCACCGCGCACAGCGGTCCAACCATCGCCAATACCAGCGCGTTCACCCACCACAAGCGAACCATCCGAGTCATGTGAGAATCCTCCCCGCGTCTGCGACACGACCGCGTCGGAGTCTCGTTTCCCCCAGTGACTCCTCGAAAACCGCCGGACTCTGCCGTTTCAGCGTTGTTTCGCGAACAGCGCATCCAGCGCGCGCTCGTAGTCGTGGTAGCCGATGCGATCGTAGAGTTCTTCGCGGGTCTGCATCGAGTCGATGACCGATTTCTGGTGGCCGTCGCGGCGGATGGCGGCGTACACGGCTTCGGCGGCCTTGTTCATGGCACGGAATGCGGACAGCGGATAGAGCTGGATGGCGACACCGACCGAGGCCAGTTCATCGCGCGAGAACAGCGGGGTCTTGCCGAACTCGGTGATGTTGGCGAGCACCGGCACCTGCACCGCATCGACGAAGCGCTGGTAGGTCGGCAGGTCGTAGGCGGCCTCGGCGAAGATGCCGTCGGCGCCGGCTTCGACGCAGCGCTGCGCACGTTCGATCGCGGCGTCAACGCCATCGACGGCGATGGCGTCGGTGCGTGCGATCAGGAAGAAGCCAGCATCGGTCTTGGCGTCGGCAGCGGACTTGACGCGATCAGCCATCTCCTCGGCGGTCACGATCTCCTTGCCGGGACGATGGCCGCAGCGCTTGGCACCGACCTGGTCCTCGATGTGGCAGGCCGCCGCGCCGGCCTTGATCAGCGCCTTCACCGTGCGCGCGATGTTGAGCGCGCTCGGGCCGAAGCCGGTGTCGATGTCCACCAGCAGCGGCAGATCGCAGACATCGGTGATGCGCCGTGTGTCGATCAGCACGTCGTCCATGGTGTTGATGCCGAGATCCGGCATGCCGAGCGAACCGGCGGCGACGCCGCCACCCGACAAGTAGATCGCCTTGTAGCCTGCACGCTTGGCGAGCAGGGCATGGTTGGCATTGATCGCACCGATGACCTGCAACGGCTTCTCGGCGGCCAGTGCGGCGCGGAATCGGGCGCCAGCGGATACTTGAGTCGTCATCGGAATCCTCGCGGAAGCCCCTCTCACACCGGGACAGGGGATGCGGTGAGGGAGCTATCCCTCATCCGCCCTTCGGGCACCTTCTCCCGGTGGGAGAAGGAAGGAGTTACAGCAAGTGCGCCACGCCGGCACGCTCTTCTTCGAGTTCGGCGAGGGTCTTGTCCATCATCGTGCGGCTGTAGTCGTCGATGGCGAGGCCGCTGACGCGGGTGTACTCGCCATTGGCGCAGGTGACCGGCACGCCGTACATCACGTCCTGGGGGATGCCGTAGCTGCCGTCCGACGGGACGCCCATCGTGACCCACTTGCCGTTGGTGCCGAGCACCCAGTCACGGATGTGATCGATCGCGGCATTGGCGGCGGAGGCGGCGGAGGAGAGACCACGCGCTTCGATGATCGCAGCGCCGCGCTTGCCGACTTTGGGAATGAAGGTCTCGCGGTTCCAGCTCTCGTCGTTGATCAGGTCCTTGAGCGACTTGCCGCCGACGCTGGCGAAGCGGTAGTCCGGATACATCGTCGGCGAGTGGTTACCCCACACGACCAGCTTGTCGATATCGGCCACCGCGATGCCGGCCTTGCCGGCCAACTGCGACAGCGCGCGGTTGTGGTCGAGGCGCAGCATCGCGGTGAAGTTCTTTTTCGCCAGATCCGGCGCCGACTTCATCGCAATATAGGCATTGGTGTTGGCCGGATTGCCGACCACCAGCACCTTGATGTCGCGGCTCGCGGTTTCGTTCATCGCGCGGCCCTGCTCGGTGAAGATCTTGGCGTTCTCGAGCAACAGGTCCTTGCGCTCCATGCCCGGTCCGCGCGGACGCGCGCCGACCAGCAGCGCGACATCGGCGTCCTTGAACGCCTCTTTCGGATCAGCCGTGCCGACCATCCCGGCGAGCAGCGGGAAGGCGCAGTCCTCAAGCTCCATCATGCAGCCCTTGAGCGCCGCCTGGGCCTTGTCCATCGGCAGTTCCAGCATCTGCAGAATGACCGGCTGGTCGCGCCCCAGCATTTCGCCGGAGGCGATGCGATACAGCAGCGAATAACCGATCTGACCGGCAGCGCCGGTGACGGCAACACGGACGGGCTTCTTCATCGGGTGGACTCCTCGGATCTAGTGAAATAGGTGCTTGGACAAACCGCTCTGACGAATGATCGACATCAGCGTGCCGTTCGCCAATTCGTTGTGCTGTGGGACGGGAACGGTCACGGTGCCGCCTTCCCCCAGCGATTTCTGCATGACCACGTGGCTTCCGCGCTGGCGCACCGCCGCAAACCCATGCCTGGCGAGGATCGCGCATGCCTGCGCCCCCGACAGCTTGGGCAGCTTAGGCAACAGCCACCTCCAGGTGCGTGACATACACCTCCTGGTGCAGGCGCGCCTTCACTTCCTCCACCGATGCCGTTTCAAGGAAGATCTCGACCGCTTCCTTCAGATTGCGCCGCGCGTCTTCGACGCTTTCGCCCTGGCTGGCGACGTCCAACTCGGCGCAGTGCGCAACGTACAGATCGGCTTCCCGTTCGATCACTGCCGTCAACCGCAGGTTCCGCATCGTCCCTCTCCCACCTATACGAGTTCTGCAAAGAAATCCTGGATGCGCTTCAGCCCATCGGGCAACTGCGCAGTCGGGCAGGTGTAACTGATGCGGATCGCGCGCGGCTCGCCGAAGGCCGAGCCCGGCACGCAGGCCACGCCCTTGGCTTCCAGCAACGCGTTGCAGAAATCGACGTCGTTGCCAATGCGCTTGCCGGCGTGCGACCTGCCGAATGCGCAGGACACGTCCGGGAACACGTAGAACGCGCCGGCGGGTTTCGGGCAGGCAACGCCGGGGATGGCTGCCAGCGCCGCCATGACCTGGTCGCGCTTGTCCTGGAACTCGCGGTTCTTCTGTTCCGGTACGTCCTGCGGCCCGGTGAAGGCGGCGACCGCGGCCGCGGTGACCACTTCCGGCAGGTTGGTGATGTGGTTGGAGTTGAGGTTCACCAGCGCCTGCGCCACCGCTGTGGGTGCGGCCACCATGCCCACGCGCCAACCGGGCATGCCATAGGTCTTGGAGATCGAATCAAGCAGGATGCAGCGGTCACGCAGTTCGGGGCGCGCCTTGACCAGATGCGCGTAGCCGATCCCGTCGAAGATCATGCGGTTGTAGATGTCGTCGGAGATGATCCAGGTTTCGGACTCGACCAGCACGTCGGCGAGCGCGCGCACCTCGGCGTGGTCGTAGACCATGCCGGTCGGATTCGACGGGTTGTTGAACAGCAACGCCTTCGGCTTCGACTTCAGCGCGTCGCGCAACTGGTCCGGCGTCAGCTTGTAGTTCTGTTCGGGGCCGCAGTAGAGCAGTGTCGAGCGGGCACCGAGGATGTCGGCGATGTCGGCATAGCTGGTCCAGTACGGTGTCGGGATCAGGATCTCGTCGTCCTCGTCGAGCAGCGCGTACATGACGTTGAACAACACGTGCTTGGCGCCGACGCCGGCCACGAGATTTGCGCGTTCGTAGCCGTCTAGCCCGCCTTCACGCAGGTGCTTGAGGAAGGCATCGAGCAACGCCTCGCTGCCGCGATTGGAGCCGTAGCTGCCGGAGTCCTTGGCGAGCGATTCACGCGCCGCGGTATAAACATGCTCGCCCGGCAGAAAGTTGGGTACGCCGATCGAGAAGCTGATGATGTCGCGACCTTCGGCTTTCAGCTTTCTGGCTTTTTCCGCAACGATCATGATCGCACTGGCTTTCGCTCGCCCCATGCGTTCCGCTAGCTTCAGCATCGCTGTCCCCGTCGATGAATCAACCGGCCCGCGCGGCGGGCGAACTTTGGAAGTCTACCATGCCGCAATGCAGCAACCGCGCCTCTCCCACGCCTTTGGCAGGCCCCGACGGCTGCCCCGAAATCCGCCCAAGTCGGCCTCTGCCGTCCCGGTCGCTGCGCGCAAAGTCCGTCGCCCACGCCCTGCGACAGCTGCTGCCGATCGCGCTGATCCTGCTGCTTGGTGCGTGCAGATCGAGCCATGTCCGTACCACGCCCGACTTTGCCCAGAACGTGGCCCTGAGCGGCAAGACCATCGTCATGGCCGAGCCCTCCATCCAGCTCTACGAGATGCAGGCCAGCGGCATGCTTGAACCCCGCGCCGACTGGACACGTGCGGCGCGCGGCCACTTCATGGCCGCGGTCGAAGGCTTCCTGCAGCGGCGCAATGCCCGCCTCGCGCCGACGTTCCAACCGGGGGCAGATCTCCCGGCCGAGCACCGGGTACGCCAGCTGCTGGCGCTCAACTGGGTGGTGATGGGCACCATCTACACCCACAGCTACCTGCACGTTCCGCTGCCGACGCGCGGCACCGCGCGGCGCAAGCCACTGAGCTGGACGCTCGGCCCCGGCGTGCGGGAGATCGCCAGCCGCACCGGCGCCGATTACATGCTCACCTTGCAGATCAACGATTCCTACTCGAGCAAGGGCCGAGTGGCGATGATGTTGCTCGGCGTGGCGTTGCAGGTGGCGCTGCTGCAAGGAGGACAACAGGGCGGCATCGCCACCCTGGTCGATCTCAAGACCGGCGACGTGGTCTGGTTCAACGTCATGACCGACCAGATGGGCGACATGCGTGACGCCGAGGGCGCTGCCGCCACCGCGGGGCGTCTGCTCAAGGGGCTGCCGCTGTGAGCCGCCTGCCGCGGTGGTTTGCGCTCGTGGCCGGTGTGGCCTTGCTCGGCGGCTGCGCTTCGCAACAGCCCTTGCGTGACATGGCGCCCGGGGAACGTCCGGCCGAGGACACCGACGAAGCCGGGTTATGGCTGGCGCTCGACCAGGCCGAACTGTCGCTGCAACGCTCGCCGCTGCTGGTGCGCGACCCAGCACTCAATGCCTATGTCCGCAAACTGGTCTGCGACATCGCCGGCGACTACTGCAACGACATCCGCGTCTATGTCCTGCGACGCCCCTACTTCAACGCCAGCATGGCACCGAATGGCGTGATGCAGGTCTGGACCGGCGCCCTGTTGCGCTCGGAAAACGAGGCCCAGATCGGCTTCGTGCTCGGCCACGAGATCGGCCATTTCACGCACCAACATTCGATCAAACAGTGGCGCCGCGCCAAGGACATCATGAATGCACTCAGTCTGCTGCAGCTGGTCGCGGCGCGCAGCGGCACCCAGGACGCCCACGACATCTTCGATGTCACCCAACTTGTCGCCTACGCCTCGCTGTACAAGTACGGCCGCGACGCCGAGCGCGAATCCGATACCGAGGGTTTCGACCGTGCCGTCCGCCTTGGCTACCGCGCCGACCAGGGCGCCACGCTGTGGCAGGGACTGCTCGCCGAGGATAACGCCCGCGACCGTACCAAGCCTTCCGGCATCTTCGCCACGCATCCGGCGACCGAGGAACGCATGACCACGCTGCGCGAAGCGGCGGAAGCGTTTGTAGATGCCGGAACGCGCACCGGCGAAGCCGAGTTCCGCGCCGCCACCGCACCCTTCTTCGCCAGTTGGCTCGAAGACGAGATGGGACGCCGGCACTATCCGCAGACCATTGTCCTGCTCGATCGTCTGCAACAGCGCGCCCAGGGCGCGCATCTGGCCTGGATCGAGTACTACCGCGGCGAACTGTTCCGCAAGCGTCGCGCCGGCGGCGACGATAAGCGCGCCATCGACGCCTACCGTGCCGCCATGCGCGTGCCCGGCTACCCGCCGATCGCGCATCGCGACCTCGGTTTCATGTACCGCAGCATACAGCTGCCACAGCAGGCCGCAGTCGAATGGCGCGAGTATCTGCGACAAGTTCCCGATGCGGCCGATCGCGCCACCATCGAGCACTACCTGGCGCAAGCCATCGGAGCCGACCATGCGAACCATTGATCTCCGTCCTCTTCGCTGGCTCGCGGTCGCCGCGTCGCTGCTGCTGGTCGCCTGCGGTGGACCTCCGGGACTGGTGCGCGCGGACGAACCGACGCGCGTGGCGCGCATCATCGAAGTGACTGCACCGAACGAGTGGGCACGTTACCGCTTCTACGACGGTGAACTCTGGACCATCGACGGCAGCGCGTTGAACCGCCTGCTGTACCTCGGCAACATCCGCGACAGGTACCACGTTTTCGGCGCCGGTCGCGCGAGCAAGCGCCACCCCGACGGGGCCTTCTACCGCACCGGCATGGACGCCCCCGAGATCGAGGCGGTGCTGCGCGACGCCATCACCGAACTCGGCGTGGCCAACGTGCGCACCAGCAACCTGCACCCGCTCACGATCGGTGACACCACCGCGTTCCGCTTCGACGTCGCTTTCGACCTCGGCAACGGCCTGCACTACCTCGGCAACCTCACCTTCTTCGAGCGCAAGAAAAAACTGAACCTGATCTGGTTCTCGGCGCCGGCGGAGTACTACCACCCGCGCGATGCCGCCCACGTCGATCAGTTGCTGGCCAGCCTCCGCATCCGCAAGTAGCGGGTGTTGCTCGCGAACCCGCAGCACCGCCTACTTGAGGTTCTGGATGGCGGACATGGATGTGTCGGACTGCTTCTTGAGCAGGTTCGCCAGCACCTCGAGTGCCTTCTCGCGTCGATCCATCGCCTGCTGCAGCTTCAGCTGCTGCAGACTTTCGCGGTCCACGCGCTGAACCGACTGGACGGATCTCGCAGTCGGCGTGATCGCGTTGTCCGGCTGGCGGGCACTGCCGCGGCGCTCCTTTTGCGCCTGCATCGCCGCGGTCAGGTCACGCAGATCCGCCTCCGCCTGCGCGGCACACTGCACCAACACGAGTTGCACCAGGGCCTCGACATCGACATCCGAAAACGACTGGCCCTGCAAACGCTCGCGTACCGCGGCACGCAGCTCGTCGGGGTGCGGTTCCGCCTCGCTGCGCGCGCGCCGCTGCCCCTCGCTCTCCACCCACTCGCGCAAACCGGGTGCCAGCACACTCAGGTCCTGCACCGGCTGCTGAACTTGCAGCGGCAGCGGTTCACGCCGGATCTCTGCCGGCTCTGCGGCGGAAACCAGCGAACCGGACAGCACCCCAACCATCAGCACAACGGCAGAAACGCGCACGGGCAACTCCTTGGACGCGGCGACGAACCGCCGCCAGGCGAGCACAAGCATAGCGAGCCTCGACTCGCCCCCACTGGAGCCCCGCAGATGCCGAATCAGCGCTGGTCGAGAATCGCGTTCCAGGCGTCGAGCTGGGCACGGGTCTTGTCGAATAGCGCGCTGTAGTCGCCTTCGATGGTGATCGAGCCGATCGTGTCGCCCTGACGAACGGCGTCGACCAGGGTCTGGTCGGCGGCACCGACGACCTTGCCGAACACGGTGTGCTTGCCATCCAGCCACGGGGTGGCGACGTGGGTGATGAAGAACTGGCTGCCATTGGTGCCCTTGCCGCCGAAGGAACCGGCGTTGGCCATCGACAGCACGCCCTTCTCGTGACGCAGCGCGGGCACGATTTCGTCGTCGAACTTGTAGCCGGGGCCACCGCGACCGCTGCCCTCGGGGCAGCCGCCCTGAATCATGAAGTCCGGGATCACGCGGTGAAAGCTGAGTCCGTCGTAGTACTTGCGACGCGCGAGGTTGACGAAATTGGCGACGGTGAACGGCGCCTGGTCGGCAAACAGCTGGACGTGGATGGTGCCGCGACCGAGGTTGATCTGGGCTTGCAGGTTGGACATGACGGGCTCCTTGGGTTCGGGGCGCGCATCATAGCCGCGCCCGCAGCCCGGCACGATGCAGCACCACCGACGCGGCGATGCCCCACTGCCCGGCCCAGTACAGCAGGATGTTGAGATAACGCAGCGCCGGTTCGTGATCGACGAAACGGTTCCAGGCCAGCACCGCATCGCTGGCCACAAACAGGACCGCGCCGATCAGCGCCCAGCGACCAGCGCGGTCGAGCGCGGCCAGTGCTGCGGCACGCCACAACATCACGCCGATCACGAGCGCATAGATCGTCACTGGCAAACGCATCGGCCCGAGTTCGCCGAAGCGGTGCAAGGCCAGCAGGATGCCGACGACCGCGAGTGCGGCCGCGCCCAACCAGCTTGCTGCCGGCGCGCGCGATCGCCCGAGATAGGCGGCGATGTACACCACATGCGCGAGCAGGAACGCGACCAGCCCGGCGATGAAGCGGTCCTCCGGCAATGCCAACAGGGCATCTCCGAGCAGGGACCAGCCGAGACCGACTGCGATCCAGAACCGATATCGACCGGGTTCGCCCTGCGCGCGCAGCCAATCCAGCGCCAGCGCGACCGGCACCAGTTTCAGCACCAACATCAACCGCCAATCCAGGTCGATGGCGAAGCCGATGCAGAACAGCGTGGCCGTGACTGCGGCGAGGAAGATGCGGAGCTTGGCGTTCATCCGCGGATGATGCCTGAACGGGTTTCACCGATGCGAGTCGGATTGTCATCCGGCTCGGCTATACTCCGCCGCCTCTCGGCGCCCCGCGCCCCCCGTTTTCCCTACCCAACCACCGGCAATCCCTGTCCGGAACGGATCTCCGATGTCCATCGAAAAGCTGCGCAACATCGCCATCGTCGCCCACGTCGATCATGGCAAGACCACCCTCGTCGACTGCCTGCTGCGCCAAAGCGGCACGTTGAGCGATCGCCAGATCGTGCCCGACCGGGTGATGGACTCGAACGACATCGAGAAGGAACGCGGCATCACCATTCTCGCCAAGAACACCGCGATCCGCTGGACCGACAAGCGCGATGGCAGCGAGTACCGCATCAACATCGTCGATACCCCGGGCCATGCCGACTTCGGCGGCGAGGTCGAGCGCGTGCTGTCGATGGTCGACTCGGTGCTGATCCTGGTCGACGCCTTCGATGGCCCGATGCCGCAGACCCGCTTCGTGACCCAGAAGGCGTTCGCGATGGGCTTCAAGCCGATCGTGGTGGTGAACAAGGTGGATCGCCCGGGCGCGCGTCCGGACTACGTGCTGAACGCGACGTTTGACCTGTTCGACCGCCTCGGCGCAACCGACGAGCAACTCGACTTCACCACCGTCTACGCCTCGGCCCTGAACGGCTACGCCGGCATGAACCCGGACGTGCGCGAAGGCAACATGGATCCGTTGTTCGAGGCCATCGTGCAGCACGTGGAAGCGCCCAAGGTCAATCCGGACGGGCCGTTCCAGATGCGCATCAGCCAACTCGACTACAACAACTACGTGGGATTGATCGGCATCGGCCGTGTCCAGCGCGGCAAGATCAAGACCAACACGCCGGTCTCGGTGGTGGATCGCAACGGCGTCAAGCGCAATGCGCGCGTGCTGCAGGTGCTCGGCTTCATGGGGCTCGAGCGCCGTGAAGTGCCGGAAGCGGAGGCCGGCGACATCATCGCCATCAACGGCATCGAGAACCTCGGCATTTCCGATACCGTGTGTGCGCTCGACACCCCGGAGGCGTTGCCGGCGCTGACCGTCGACGAACCCACCATCAGCATGACCTTCCAGGTCAACAACTCGCCGTTCGCCGGCAGCAAAGAACACTCCGGTGGCAAGTTCCTGACCAGCCGCCAGTTGCGCGATCGCCTGAACCGTGAGCTGATGCACAACGTCGCGCTGCGCGTCGAGGACACCGACGAAGCCGAGAAGTTCAAGGTCTCCGGTCGCGGCGAATTGCACCTGTCGATCCTGATCGAGAACATGCGTCGCGAAGGCTACGAACTCGCAGTCTCGCGCCCGGAAGTGATCGTCAAGCAGATCGATGGCCAGGCCATGGAGCCTTTCGAGAACCTGGTCTGCGATCTGGAAGAACAGTTCCAGGGCGGCGTGATGCAGCGTCTCGGCGAGCGCAAGGCACAGCTGCGCAACATGGAACCCGATGGTCGCGGCCGCGTCCGTCTCGAATACATGATTCCCGCGCGCGGCCTGATCGGCTTCCAGACCGAATTCCGCACCATCACCGCTGGCACCGGATTGCTGTTCCACGTGTTCGATCACTACGGACCGAAGACCGAGGGTGCGATCGGCAAGCGCTCGAACGGCGTCATGATCTCGAACGGACAGGGGCCATCGCCCGCCTACGCGCAGTTCGCGATGCAGGAGCGCGGGCGCTTGTTCGTCGAACCGAACCAGGAAATCTACGAAGGCCAGATCGTCGGCATCCACGCCAAGGACAATGACCTCACCGTCAATGCCCTGCGCGCAAAGCAACTGACCAACTTCCGTGCCTCGGGCAAGGACGACAACCTGATGCTGACGCCGCCGGTGCGCTTCTCGCTGGAGCAGGCACTCGAGTTCATCGAAGACGACGAACTGGTCGAAGTGACGCCGGTGGCGATCCGCCTGCGCAAGAAGGCGCTGACCGAGAACGATCGCAAGCGCGCCACCCGCCAGGCTGCGTAGGCCATTCGGCGCGCGTTGCCGTTGCGCAACGCGCGCTGAGCCAGCGCATCCGGGCGCATTGCCCGAATGCCGCGTTCGTCGCACACTTCGGCCTCCTCAAGCGGAGAGCGACGATGCGATACCGAATGCTGCAACTGGCCGGACTGTTCAGCGCGGGGCTGTTGGCGCTGCTCGCAGCCCCGACCACCCAGGCGCAACCGCAGGCGAAGCACACGTCCTATGGGTTGATCGTGTGCGAATCACCCAATGGCCGCGAGAGCTTCTGTCCGGCGGAAACCCGCTACGGCGTACGCTTGACCGAAGAACTTTCCTACGGTCGCTGCACCCAGGGTCGCACCTGGGGCACGCGTGCGGGGGGCATCTGGGTCAGCGGCGGCTGCGCCGGCAAGTTCGAAATCGGCTCGCAATCACCGGCGCACCCTGGGGACGGCTATGGCGAGCATGACGGTGGCGGCCAGCCCGGCTACGCCGATTCGGTGGTTTGCGAATCCATCGACAGCCGCTACGCGCGCTGCGCGGCGGATACTCGCGGTGGCGTCGAGCTGATCCGGCAAATGAGCCGTGGCGTCTGCGTGGCCGGCCGCACCTGGGGCTACGACAACGGTTTCATCTGGGTCGATCGCGGCTGCCGCGGCGAATTCCAGACCGGCGGATCCGGCTACGGCCCGCCCGGCTACGGCCAACCCGGTTACGGCGAGCCCGACTGGGGTCTGGAAGACGAGTACCTGATCCGCTGTGAATCGATCGATCTGCGCCAGGCATTCTGTCCGTTCGACATCGGCCGCGGCCGCGTTGAACTGGAGCGCCAGGTGAGTCGCACCCGTTGCACGCTCGGCAGCAACTGGAACTTCAACCCCCGCGGGATCTACGTTTCCGGCGGCTGCCGCGGCGAGTTCCGCGTCGATCCAGGCTACCGCCCGCCCGGCGGCGGCTATGGCGGCTACAACGTACTGCGCTGCGAATCGATCGAGGGTCGTCGGCGTGTCTGCCCGGCCGACATCCGCTACGGCGCACGGCTCGACCGCCAGGTCAGCAAGACGCCGTGCCAGGAAGGCGTCAGCTGGGGCTGGGACCGCCGTGGCGTCTGGGTTGACCGCGGCTGCCGCGGCGACTTCGTGATCGACTGAACCCGGAAACGCATTGCGCCGGCACGAGGCCGGCGCAATCGCGATCGGAGAACCAGTGCGCGAACCTGGTCAGGGCGTGCACTGGTAGTACAGGATGTGCTCGGTATTGATCGCTCCGGCCTGACCCAGACTGATCGTGCCGGACTTGCGCAGATGGATCTCGTCGCGGTGCAGGCGCAGTTCTTCGTCTTCTCCGAGGCGCACGAAGGTGCCATTGGTGCTGCGGTCACCGATCATGAAGTAGCCGCGTTTGAACTCGATCGAGGCGTGGTTGCGCGAAACCCACTCGGCGTCGATCACCAGGCTGGAGTTCGGATCGCGACCGAGCGTGAACGGCTGCGAGGCCGCGCCCAGCTCCATCATCCGACCCTTGTAGCGCAGCGTCAGCTTGGCGCCCCCGGCTCCGGGAATGTCGTCGAGGCGGATCGCGCGCTGCACCGTGGTCACGTTGGACAGGTCTTCCTGCCAGATCACGTCGACGATCTCGATCGGTTCCATCTTGCCGGCGACGCGCACCGCGCCGAGCTGGCGCGTCTTGATGCTGCCGACGTTGGTCATGCCGCGCAGACTGCTGGCGGTGGTGACGATCTGCTCGCGCTTGGCGGTCGAGGCCATGCGCGCGGCGGTATTCACCGCGTCGCCATAGACATCGCCGTCCTCGACCAAGGCGTCACCGTGGTGCAGACCGATGCGGATGCCGACGTTGTCCTTGACGAAGATGGCGTCGTGCGAGACCCGCTTCTGCAGGTCGACGGCGGCGAGGATGCCGTTCAGCGCGCCGGGGAAGGTGCACATGATCTCGTCGCCGATGGTCTTGATCAGCTTGCCGCCATGGATGCCGGCAATGCCGGTCAGGGCTTCGAGCACACGCGCGATGATGGCGCGCGCCTCGACGTCGCCGCGCAGCTCGAACAGCTTGGTCGAACCGCTGACGTCGGCGAACAGGATGGTGAGGGCACGGGTCTCGGACATGACCCGGCGATGATAGGCGAACTGCGGCGATGCGACTACCGGTGCGCACCGAATCGTTGACATTCCGGCACCGTCGCCACGGTCGCAGCCCCTGAGATGTCCAGAATCTATCCACAACCTTGTCTGCAACGGTACCCACACTGCAGCCACTACCATCCACGCCTGCCCGAGGAAGTACCGCCATGGCCGCCCGTCCCGAATCCTTCCCCGCCGCGAAGAAAGTCGATGCACTGCGGGTTCCGCCGAATTCGGTCGAGGCCGAACAGGCCGTGCTCGGTGGACTGATGCTCTCGGCCGAGGCCTGGGACAAGGTTGCCGACCGTATCAACGAACAGGACTTCTATCGTCGCGACCACGCGCTGATCTTCCGCGCCATCGGCGAACTGTCGAACAAGGGCATGCCGGCCGATGCCGTCACCCTCGGCGAATGGTTCGACGCCCAGGGCATCGCCGAACTGGTCGGCGGATCGCGCTACATCCTGGAGCTCGCCAACACCACGCCGTCCGCGGCGAACATCGTCTCCTATGCCGATATCGTTCGCGAGAAGTCGGTGCTGCGACAGCTGATCGACGCCGGCACCGAGATCGCCGGCGACGCCTTCGTGCCCGAGGGCCGCTCCAGCCACGAACTGCTGGAAACCGCCGAGCAAAAGGTGTTCCGCATCGCCGAGGCCGGCGCGCGCGGGCGCAAGGGCTTCGTCACCATGGGCGCGGCAGTCAAGGAAGCCTTCGCGCAACTGCAGCACCGCTACGAGAACCGCGGCGCGGTCACCGGCATCGCCACCGGACTGCGCGACTTCGACGAGATGACCGCCGGTCTGCAGCCCTCCGACCTGATCATCCTCGCGGCGAGACCGTCGATGGGAAAGTGCCTGTCGCACGATGCCGAACTGGTTGCCGACGACGGCAGCATCGTCACCATGGCCGAAATCGTTGCGCGTCGCGATACCGGCCTCGCCACGCTAGGCGACGATTTCCGGCTGCACCGCACGCTGCCCAGCGACTACATCGACGACGGCATGAAACCGGTGTTCGAAGTCGGCACGCGGCTCGGTCGCAGGGTCGAGACGACGCTGCCGCATCCTTTCCTCACACCGGAGGGATGGAAGCCGCTCGCCGAACTGCAGGCCGGCGACTGGATCGCCGTGCCACGGGTACTGAATACCTTTGGCGATGCAATCTGGCGGGAGTGCGAGGTCAAGCTGCTCGCCTACCTGATCGGCGACGGCGGCCTCACCGGCAGCACGCCGCGCTTCACCGATGGCAACCCGGACATCGCTGCGGACTTCGTCGCCAGCGTCGCCGAGTTCGGCGGCGTCCGGGCGTCGCCGGAGCACGCGCACGAACGCATCCGCACACCGACCTGGCGCATCTGCGCCGACAGCGAATGCGTGATTGAAAAACGTCGCACTTTCGCCGCGGGATTGCAGCAAGCGCTCGCGGCACAAGCATTGCCGCAGCGGCAACTGGCGCACGCGGTCGGCGTGAGCGCGGCCAGCGTCACGCACTGCATGCAGGCGCGCACGGTGCCGAACGCGGCCACTGCGGAACGACTGGGCGCACTGCTCGACTGGGATGTTTCCACGGCGCAGGCCGCCCGCCACAACACGCCGAATGCGCTGACGCTGTGGCTGCGCCAACTCGGCCTGGAGCGCCCGTCGGCGCACGGCAAATTCGTGCCGGCGCCGGTGTTCCGACTGCAGCGCGAACAGCTCGCGCTGTTCCTGAACCGGCTGTTCGCGACCGACGGCTGGGCGAGCGTGCTCAGCAGCGGCCAGCCGCAGGTCGGCTATGCCAGCGTCAGCGAAAAGCTGGCGCGCCAAATCCAGCACCTGCTGCTGCGTTTCGGGATCGTCGCCAAGCTTCGCCAGCGCTGGGTGCGCTATCGCGACGCGCGCCGCTCGAGCTGGCAGCTCGAAATTACCGATGCCGGGTCGCTGGCGCAGTTCGTGGACGCCATCGGCATCCACGGCAAAGCCGCCGCCATCGCGCGGGTTCGCACCGCCCTGCTTGGCCGCAACCAGCGCAGCAATGTCGACCTGATCCCGGCCAGCATCTGGCAGCAGATTGCAGCGGCCAAGGGTGCAATGAGCTGGGCCGAGCTCGCACGCCGCGCCGGCTACAACGATTCCAACAGCCATGTCGGTCGTCGCGCGCTGACGCGCCCGCACCTGGCCGCGATCGCGATGGTCCTCGACGCACCCGAACTGATGGCGCTCGCGCACTCCGACGTGTTCTGGGACCGCATCGAACGGATCACGCCGCTCGGCGACAAGCAGGTGTACGACTTGACCGTACCCGCCACCCACAACTTCGTCGCCAATGACATCTGCGTGCACAACACTGCCCTGGCGCTGAACATGGCCGAGTACGCGGCGATCAAGGGCAAGAAGGCGGTGGCGGTGTTTTCGATGGAAATGTCGGCGTCGCAGCTGGCGTTTCGTCTGATTTCCTCGCTCGGCCGCATCAACCAGCAGCATCTGCGCACCGGCGAACTCGAAGATGCCGACTGGCCACGGGTGAGTTCGGCGATCACCCTGCTCAAGGACGCCAAGATTTTCATCGACGACACGCCGTCGCTGTCGCCGGGCGAGCTGCGCGCCCGCGCGCGGCGCCTCAAGCGCGAACACGACCTCGGCTTGATCGTGATCGACTACCTGCAGCTGATGGCGGTGCCCGGCACGCGTGAAAACCGCGCCACCGAAATCTCGGAGATCTCGCGCAGCCTGAAGGCGCTGGCCAAGGAACTGAACGTGCCGGTGATCGCGCTGTCGCAGCTCAACCGCTCGCTTGAACAGCGCACCGACAAGCGCCCGGTGATGGCCGACCTGCGCGAGTCCGGCGCGATCGAGCAAGACGCCGACGTGATCGTGTTCATCTACCGCGACGATTACTACAACAAGGAATCGCCGGACAAGGGCCTCGCCGAAATCATCATCGGCAAGCAGCGCAACGGCCCTACCGGCAGCGTCAAGCTCACCTTCCTCGGTCACTACACCAAGTTCGAGAACCACGCCTCCGCCGGTTTCGCCGGGAGCTTCGAGTGAGTCGATCGGCCTTCGCGACGATCCACCTCGGCGCGTTGCAGCACAATCTGGCGCGGGTGCGCACACTGGCGCCGCACAGTCGGGTGATGGCCGTGATCAAGGCCGATGGCTACGGCCACGGGCTCGAGCGCGTGGCGCGCGCATTGTCCGGTGCCGATGCCTTCGGCGTCGCCGCCATCGCCGACGGCCAGCGCCTGCGCGCCGCCGGCATCCGCCACCGCATCGTCGTGCTGGCCGGCATCGATGAGGCCGGCGATCTGCTGGAAGTGCGCCGGCTCGACCTCGACATCGTCGTCCACCACGACCACCAACTGGCCCTGCTCCGCGCCGACCGCGACCCGCGTCCGTTGCGCGTCTGGCTCAAGCTCGACACCGGCATGCACCGGCTCGGCTTCGATCCGACGCGCACCGATGCCCTGCTCGCCGAACTGCGCGCGCTGCCGAACGTGCATGCCGAGATCGTGGTGATGAGCCACTTCGCCAGTTCCGACGAACCCGCGCAAGCGGCCACCGCGATCCAGCTCGGACACTTCCGGCTGGCCACCGCACATGCCCACGCGGCACGCTCGATCGCCAATTCCGCCGCCATCGTGCACTGCCCGGACGCGCACGCGGACTGGGTCCGCGCCGGCGGTGCGCTGTACGGACTCAGCGTCGAGCACGAGCGCTGCGGCGCCGACGACGGCCTGCGCCCGGCGATGAGCCTGTCGAGCAAGCTGATCGCGATCAATCGCGTCGGTCGCGGCGAACGCGTCGGCTATGGCGGCAGCTACGAATGCCCGGAAGACATGGACGTAGGCGTGGTCGCGATCGGCTACGGCGACGGCTACCCGCGCAGCGCGCCCGGCGGCACGCCCGTGCTCCTGCACGGCCGCAGCGCGCCGATCATCGGCCGCGTCTCGATGGACCTGATGACGATCGACCTGCGCCAGCACGCGGACGCGAAGATCAACGACCGCGTCCTGCTGTGGGGACCCGAACTCCCGGTCGAACGCATCGCCACCGCCGCCGGCACCATCAGCTATGAACTCACCTGCGGCGTCACCCGCCGCGTGATGTTTCTGGAAGACGAACACTGACCGTTTGCCCGCTCGATTCGTCGCCTTGCGCCGGCCAAATGCCACACTGAAAATTCCAATTTCGCCGCAGGATCAATGTCTGGTGGCGCTACTCTTGGCCCTAACGGCGATCGTTGAACATTGCTCTTCCGGAGGCTCGATCTGTGTACATCAGCAAAGCGACGCTAACGGACATCCGCGGATTCGCGGATCTCAGCTTTGATTTCACGCGCCCGGACGGCAGTTTCGCTGGCTGGACCGTTTTCACCGGCGACAACGGTTCTGGCAAGAGCACCCTGCTCAAGGCGATCGCCATCGGACTGACCGGCCGGGATACGGCGCGCTCGCTGCAGCCGAGCTTTCATCGCTGGATTCGGCATGGCCAGCACGAAGCTGCGGTAGAACTCGGAATCGTCCGCGTCGAGAAGGACGACTATCTGACCGAGGGCGGGCGCCTGCCCGAGAAGGCATTTCATGCCCGAATCGTGTTGAAGAACGGTCAGAAAGAGCCGCAGATCGAGGCTGAAACACCCAGCGGTGTCAGCCGCAAGAACTACTCCACCCCGCAACGCACGGTTTGGTCGCCGGAAGCCAAGGGATGGTTCTCCTGCGGTTATGGCCCGTTCCGGCGCGTATTTGGCGCTTCACCCGAGGCCATGCGCCAGATGGTCGCGCCGGCAACCGAGCGGTTCGTCACGATGTTCCAGGAGGCGGCCTCGCTGGCCGAGGTGGACCAATGGCTGCGCACGATCAGCCACAAGTCGCTGGAAGACCGATCTGGAGCCAAGGAGGCCAGGGAGCAGCGCGACCTCATCCTGGAGGTGCTACGTGATGAACTGATGCCGAACCAGATTACCGTGGACCGCATCGATTCCGATGGACTCTGGCTCAAGGATCGGAACGGGCTCCAGTTGTCCTGGGGCGAGATGAGCGACGGTTACCGCGCCGCGCTTGCCCTGATGGCAGACATCCTGCGCCACCTGATCAGCGTATACGGCCTATCTGACCTCACCGGACGCGACGCCGAAGGCAGACTGTTCTTCAAGCGGAGTGGCGTCGTCCTGATCGACGAAATCGACGCCCACCTGCATCCCGAGTGGCAACGTGAGATCGGCTTCTGGCTCAAGCAGCACTTCCCGAACGTCCAGTTTCTCGTGACTACGCACAGTCCCATCATCTGCCAGGCGGCCGACCCAAACGGGCTGTTCGTGCTGCCTGAACCGGGCAGCACCGACCGTCCACATGCCTTGAGTGATGACGAGTACCGCAAGGTCATTGCCTCACGGCCCGATACCATTCTGCTGACATCGGCATTCGGGCTGCAGAACACGCGCTCACCCCGCGCGGTGCATGCCCGGGCAAAATACGCGAAGCTCAAGTCGAAGGAGCGGTCCGGCGCAAAACTGAGCAAGGTCGAGCGTAACCTGGTGGCACAGCTGCAGCTGTTCGCTCAGGCCGACGAGGATCTGTAGCCGTGCGTCACGTGCAACGCCGTGAGTTGCCCGCTGGCACTCGCGCTTACCTTGAGCGCCGTCAATCGCTGGCAACTGAGCGCGGCGCGAATGCCGAAAACACATGGCGCGCTGCGCGTCAGACGAAAGCCATGGCCACGGTCTTTCGCACACTTCGGGAAATGGCGGGTGCAGGTGAACACTGCATGTATTGCGTGGACTCGCATGGCAGCGACATCGAACACTTCTGGCCCAAGTCCCGCTATCCGGATCGCACGTTCGCCTGGCCCAACATGCTGCTGTGCTGCACCGAGTGCGGGCGATTCAAGGGCGATCGGTTCCCGCTTTCAAGGGCCGGTGAGCCCTTGCTGGTGGACCCCAGTGCCGAAGATCCTTGGCAATGTCTGGACTTCGATCCGGACACGGGCAATCTCACTGCTCGATATGACGCGGCCAGCGGCGCGCCCTCGCCCAAGGGGGAGGTCACGGTGCAGGTGTTGCATCTTGACCGGCGCGAAGGCATGGCGGAAGGTTATCGTCGAGCCTATCGGCGGATCGTGGCATGCGTTCGCCAAGCGCTGGCCGCAGACGACTTCGACAAGCTCGTGATCGAACTGCCGCAGGCGGATACGCACGGCCTGATGGGCTGGTGTTTCGGGCCGATCGGTGCCCGACTTCAGCCCTTTGCGGAGTTGCGTCGCCGAGCATCGTCCACATGGGCGGCATGCATAACGGCAACCGAGCGAGGCCGCCAGTGACGGACGCGATAGCCCGACCCGCGCAACTCGAAGCGAGGTAACTGATGGCCAAAGCCAAGACCGCCTACGTCTGCAACGACTGCGGTGCCGAGTACTCGAAGTGGCAGGGCCAGTGCGGCGAATGCAATGCCTGGAACACGCTGTCCGAATTTCGACTGGCCGCGGGCAAGGCGTCGAAGCAGGAGGCGCGCGGCGGCTATGCGGGGGCAGGCAGCGCGCTGGTCACTGCGCTGGCGAAGGTGTCGGAGTCGGAAGAGCAACGCACCCTGATCGGCATCGGTGAACTCGACCGCGTGCTCGGCGGCGGGCTGGTGCGCGGCTCGGTGGTGCTGATCGGCGGCGATCCCGGCATCGGCAAGTCGACGCTGGTGCTGCAGGCATTGGCCTCGCTCGCCGGGCGCTCAAAGACGCTGTACGTGACCGGCGAGGAGAGCCTGGGCCAGGTCGCTGCACGCGCACGCCGACTTGGCCTGCCGCTCGCAGCGATCGACGCGCTCGCCGATACCGGCATCGAGCGCATCCTCGACACCGCGGTCGCGCAGAAGCCCGACTTCCTGGTGATCGACTCGATCCAGACCATGTACTCGGACCAGGTCGAGTCGGCGCCCGGTTCGGTGTCGCAGGTACGCGAATCGGCGGCACGCCTGGTGCGCTACGCCAAGGAAGTGGGCTGCGCGGTGTTCCTGATCGGCCACGTGACCAAGGAAGGCGGCATCGCCGGCCCGCGCGTGCTCGAGCACATGGTCGATGCGGTGCTGTATTTCGAGGGCGATTCCGGCAGCCGCTTCCGCGTGCTGCGCGCGTTCAAGAACCGCTTCGGCGCGGTCAACGAACTGGGCGTGTTCGCGATGGGCGACAAGGGCCTGCGCGAGGTGCCCAACCCGTCCGCGATCTTCCTCTCGAACCACGGCGAACCGACCCCGGGCAGCGCCATCATGGTCACGCGCGAAGGCACGCGGCCGTTGCTGGTCGAGGTGCAGGCGCTGGTCGACCAGTCGCCGCTCGCGAATCCGCGCCGCGTCGCGCTCGGCCTCGAGCAGAACCGCTTGGCGATGCTGCTCGCGGTGCTGCACAAGCACGGCGGCTTCGCGCTCTACGACCAGGACGTGTTCGTGAACGTGGTCGGCGGCATCCGCGTGCAGGAAACCGCGGCCGATCTGCCGGTGTTGCTGGCGGCGTTGTCGAGCTTCCGCAACCGCCCGCTCGGACCGCACCTCGCCGTCTTCGGCGAAGTCGGCCTCGCCGGCGAAATTCGCCCGGTCCCGAACGGCGAGGAACGCATCCGCGAAGCCGCCTCGCACGGCTTCGAGCGCATCGTCGTGCCGAAAGCCAACGCCCCGAAAAAACCGCCGGCCGGCATCCGCATCATCGCCGTCGAGCGTCTGTCCGAGGCGATCGCGGTGCTCGATTGAACGCGACCCACTCCAGACGGAAACCAAGTGGCCGCGGGCATTCTTGACCAGCTGCCGCGGCTCTCACAGACTCGCCACATCTGTTCCGCAGTTCTCCCCGGGTCGAGGTCAGACGTTCATGAAGGCTGCTGCCGTACTGCTCGCTCTTCTGTTGACCCGGACTTCGGCCGCGTCCGACGAAGCGTGCATGGTCCTGGTCGAGAATCAACCGCCTACGCGTGCAGACATCGATGGTCCCGGCTCTTTCGGGCCCTTGCACGAGACCATGAGCATCGGCTGTCTGGACTACGTGGAGTTCGAGAAGACATCAGACGGTAATCGTGCACGCCTCGTCGACCATACCGGCCGCGTACACATTATTCGCCCAGGCGAGTTCGTCGGCGAGAACTCTGGGCAAGTTGCGGAGATCACGCGGAACAGGATTGCCGTCGTACAGGTCGTGCGAGGTGCATCCGGCGAGTACGCGGAAGTTCGCCGCTATCTGTTCCGCCGAGATCGCGATGACGACTCCGAATGAACTGAAAGCGAACGCTGGAATCGGTCGTGCCGGGGCTGCGGCGAGGTCGGCAGTGCACCCCGTTTCGAGCGGTTGTCCAATGCGTTCGACCTGCCCTGCCGCAACCGCCGCGCGTCGTCACATGAACAAGCTGCTCTCATGACCGAACAGACTTTCCTCCACATGCTGATCATCGGATTGTTTCTCGTCGTGTTTCCGATGTTTTGGTGCGCAATCGTGCTGCTGCTGGCATTCGTCAGCGGCTGGCGGAAACTGGCGGAGAATTACGCAACCGAAAAAGAGCCGCGCGGCACGGTGTTTCGTTGGGTCAATGGTTCGGTCGGCATCGTCTCCTACAAGCACTGCCCGAATGCGCATGTCGCTGACGAGGGCCTCTATCTTTCGGTCCTGTTCTTCTTCCGGATTGGCCATGAGCAACTCCTCATACCGTGGGCAGAGATCCGGAGCGGAGATGCGGTCGCCTTCCTCTGGCATCGCGCCGTCTGCCTCGAAATCGGCAGTCCGCCAGTCGCGCGGATCAAGCTGCCGCAGAACGTAGTCGATGCCGCCGGCGACCGCATTGCGCAACGCGATGCAGCGTTACCGAACACTGACCGCCATCGGATGCGGAGCCCATGACACTGCAACTGTTCCTGTTCGCCATTGGCGTGGCCATCCTCGCGCTCGGCGCCGATTGGTTCGTGCGCGGCGCGTCGGGTCTGGCCGAGCGCTTCGGCATCAGCCATTTCATCATCGGTCTCGTGGTGGTCGGGTTCGGCACCTCGGCACCGGAACTGTCCGTCACGCTGGGTGCGGCGATCAAGGGCAACACCGACATCGCGCTCGGCAACGTGGTCGGTTCCAACATCGCCAACA
Source organism: Lysobacterales bacterium (assembly GCA_016703225.1). NCBI lineage: Bacteria > Pseudomonadati > Pseudomonadota > Gammaproteobacteria > Lysobacterales > Lysobacterales bacterium. The sequence goes on along the minus strand of JADJCM010000010.1, from coordinate 223,756 downwards.
TCGGACTGATCCTCGGGCTGTCGGCGCTGGTCGCACCGCTCGCCATCCGCCTGCGGCTGCTGCAGGTGGAACTGCCGGCGATGATCGTGCTGCACCTGGCGCTGTTCGCAATGGTCTGGAACGGCGTCGTCAGTCGCATGGACGGCTTCGTGCTGCTCGCCGGTTTCGTCGGCTTCATGGCCTTCCTGATCCGCTCGGCGCGTGCCGAACCGGCGCTGGTGCAGCAGGAGTTCGCGGCAAACGAGCCGAAGCTGCCGCACGCACTCTGGCTCACCCTCGCGCTGGTGGTCGGCGGACTGGTCCTGTTGATGCTCGGCGCCAAGGTCGCGGTCGATGCAGCGGTGACACTGGCCAAACTGTGGGGACTGTCCGATCTGGTGATCGGTCTGACCGTGGTCGCCGTCGGCACCTCGGCACCCGAGATCGCTTCCTCGATCGCCGCCGCGCGTCGTGGCCAAAGCGACATCGCGATCGGCAACGTCATCGGCTCGAACCTCTACAACGTGCTGTTCATCCTCGGCGCCACGGCGCTGGTGCAGCCGATCCCGGCCACCGCGCCCACGCTGCGCGTGCTGGATCTGCCGGCGCTGATCGCGCTCTCGGTGCTGCTCTGGCCACTGGCCCTGTGGGACATGCGCCTGACCCGCGGCAATGGCGCCTTTCTGCTCGCCGCCTACGCCGGCTACCTGATCGCGCTGGTCGCGTTCGCGGGCTGAGCGGCGCGGAACCGCGCCAGATTGACGGCCGCCTGCGCGCGCACCTTGTTGCGCAACAGCGGCGACCAGCCGAGCAGCACGCCGGGTACCCCAAGCGCCTGGCGTGACCAGCGCCAGAAATCGAAGCGGTCGCGGTGCTTGAGGATCAGGCCGTCGCGGTCGAACGCGAACTCGGCGTCGATGATGTTGTGCACGATGCGACCGGTGGCACTGAAGCGATAGGTCGGTTCCCAGTGTGCGACGCCGACTTCGTCGTCGCAGTCGATGCCGTTGAACTCGAGCTTCCAGTCAGCGCGGCCCTTGTCGTCCACCGCCGTGCACAACATGCGCCACATCGCGCCGATTTCCTCACGACCGCGCAGCGTGAACACTTCGTCCTCGAACTCGGCATCGGCCGCGTAGGCCGCCTGCATCGCTGCGCCATCGAGATCCCGAAACGCCGCGTAGAAACGCGTGATCCGTTCGTTCTGTGGAAACCCGTTCATCGTCGCCCTCGCCTGATGCGGCGAGCATGGCGAGGCGCGGCGCGCGACGCAATCCGCCGCGGCTATGCTCGACACCTCGCGGAAGGAGACGGCGCATGCGCATTCTGATCCTGCTGTCGCTCGCGTCGCTGTCGGCGCACGCGGCGCCAGCCGAAATGATCGACAGCGAACTCGGCCCGGTCGAGATCCGCACCATCGCGCGCGGCCTGATCAGTCCCTGGGCGTTGGCGTTCCTGCCGGACGGCCGGTTCCTGATCACCGAACGCGGCGGCACGATGCGCATCATCGAGCCGGACGGACGCATCGGCGCGCCGCTGGCCGGTGTACCCGAGGTCTACGCCATCGGCCAGGGCGGCCTGCTCGACGTGGTGCTCGATCCCGACTTCGCCAGCAATCGCACGCTGTATTTCTCCTATGCCGCTCCGGCAGCGGATGGCGCGCACACCGCCATCGCCAGCGCGCGACTGGAACGGGGCACGCTGGCAAACCTGCGCGTACTGTTCCGGCAGCACCCGGGATACGACGGCGGCCAGCACTTCGGCTCGCGCATCGTCATCGGCCGCGATGGCTTCCTCTACGCCAGCGTCGGCGAACGCGGCGACCATCGCGATCGCGCCCAGCAACTCGACAAGACCTACGGCAAGATCATCCGCATCGCCCGCGACGGCACCGTGCCCAAGGACAACCCCTTCGTCGGCCGCGCCGGCGCCGATCCGTCGGTATGGAGCTACGGCCATCGCAACCCGCAGGGCCTGACGCGGCATCCCATCACCGGTGAATTGTTCGAACACGAACACGGCCCGCGCGGCGGCGACGAGATCAACCTCATCCGCAAGGGCGCGAACTACGGCTGGCCGGTGATCACCTACGGCCGCGAATACTACGGCCCGAAAATCGGCGAAGGCACGGCCAAGCCCGGCATGGAACAGCCGCTGCACCAGTGGACGCCCTCGATCGCACCGAGCGGCATGGCCTTCCTCACTACCCCGGCCGCTGGCGCCTGGAACGGCCACCTGTTCGTCGGCGCCCTGAAATTCACCCTGCTCGCCCGCCTCGAACTCAAGCACGGCAAGGTCGTCCACGAAGAACGCCTGCTCGCCAACCGCAAAGACCGCATCCGCGACGTCCGCCAAGGCCCCGACGGCGCCCTCTACCTCCTCACCGAAACCCAAGGCCTGCTGCTGCGCCTGCGCCCGCCCCCAGCACGCGCGCGGTGATGGACCCGGCAATCGTCTGCGATGCGACCACACAAAACGGGATGGGGCTGTTGTGTCATTCTTGCCTGTCTCAAGACAGGCCTGAAAAAAGGGCCGCGATCGCTCGCAGCCCTTCTCTGAAAATGGTGGCCAGGGAGGGAATCGAACCCCCGACACGGGGATTTTGTCTGCTTTCATTCGTGCCGCGGTGACAGGGGGAGGACCTCGCCGCACTCGAATCCGACGAACGCGACCGCGACGGGCGACAGGGACTGCCGACCCGCGACTGGTGACAGCGCGTCCACGCAATTCGAACGGGAGGACATCGTGCGAAAGCTTCTTGCCTGCATCTTGCTGGGCCTGTGCGCGCTCGCCGCGCAAGCCAATACCGGGGTCGCCTTTGTCCATGGCACCGGCAAGCAGACCAATGCGCTGGCCGACTACTGGACCTCGGAGATGGTCAATTCCGTGCGCCAGGGACTGCCGAATACCGCGAACTACACGGTCATCAACTGCGACTTCACCCAGTACATGTGGACTTCGGGTGCCGCTGGCTGCCTGGCCGGCCAGCTCAGCAGCTTCATCAGCAGCAAGGGCATCACCGACATGGTCGTGATCACGCACAGCAACGGCGGCAACGTCATGCGCTGGATCCTGTCGAACCCGACCTACGACAGCCGCTACCCGAACATCATCTCCAAGATCCGCTGGGTCAACGCGCTGGCGCCCTCGTCCGCGGGCACGCCGCTGGCCGACGCGGTGATGGCCGGCAACGTCTTCGAGTCTGCGCTCGGCTGGCTGATGGGCTACAAGAATGACGCAGTGCGCATGCAGCAGAGCAGCTGGATGGCGACTTACAACGCCAACAATTTGTATGGCACCTCGGGCCGTCCGGCGCTGCCGAAAGGCTTCTGGTCGGTGGTTGGCACCGATGTCGACTCCTCGCCCTTCGATGGCGATTCGTACTGCGGCGGCTACACCGAGAACCTCGGGCTGGAAACCACGCAGAACTGGCTGAACTCCTGTTCCGACGGGTTTCTCAACTGCACCAGCCAGGCCGCGGCCGGCCGCGTCTGGTTCTACGACACCAGCCGCATGGCCGGGTCGGAGCCGCTGTCGCACAACCAGAGCCGTCGCAAGTGCTTCGGCCTCGACGTGATCTTGCGCAACGACGTTTGAGCATCGGAGCAGCCCATGAACACCAAGACCATTCTCTCGATTGCCCTCGCCTTCGCGCTCAGCGGTACCGCCGCGGCCGCGCGCATGGAAACCGACCTCACCATCCAACCCGATGCGGGTGACATCATCGCGACCACGCTGGTCACCGCCAAGGCCGCGCCGCTCCCGGGCGCGCAGATGGAGACGCAGCCGGTGCACTTCAGCTGGGTGCTTCCGGCCGACCAGAAAATCGCGCCGCAGCAACCCTTCGTGCGCGAGAGCAAGGAATACTGGACGCGCGTGCCCGGCGCCGAACTGGCCAAGGGCACGACCCTGCACACGACTTCCCGCGGCGCACTGATCCGTCTGTCGCCGGTCGGCGCCGATGCCAAGGCCGCGCACCCGCTCAGCACCGACGACATCGTCATTACCGCAGCCGGCAAAGCGATCCAGGGCCGCGCCGCGATGGCCAATGCCGCCGACGACGCCGAACTGAAGATGGCCGGCACCGACTTCCCGGACGGCACGCTGGCATTCCAGCTCAAGAGCGACATCGCCCCGGGTACGATTTCGCTGTCGCTGCCGAAGGCGGCGCAGGATTACCTGGTGCATGTGTTCGAGCCGGACAGCAGCGAAATGCTGCGCCTCAGCATGGACCGTATCGTCGCCAGCCACGGACAGACCTACAAGGTGTTTGCCAGCCTCAATGCCAACGAGGCAGTCGATTCGATCGACGGCATGGTGACGGCTCCGAACGGTGCTTCGTTCGACCTCGCCTTCAAGCGCGGCAGCGACGGTCGCTATGTCGCCGAAGTCGCCCACGATGCGCTCGCCGGCGCCGGCCCGGGCCTGTGGGAAGTGCATGCCTTCGCCTCGGCCAAGGGCGCAAGCGTGCAGCGCGACGCCACGACCGCATTCGCCTCCAGCGTGCCGCGCGCGCAGTTCGCGGGTGGTGCCAAGGCCGTGCGCAGCGACGACGGATCACTGGCGATGAGCTTTCCGCTGCGCGTCGGTGCCGAGAGCCGCTTCGAGGTCCGCGGCACGCTCTACGGCATGGACGCCGGCAAGCTGCGCCCCGCCGCGCAGGCGAGCAGTGCGGCGGTGCTGAAGCCAGGTGCCGGAGATCTGCAACTGGTGTTCGATGCGGCGACCATGGCCAAGGCCGGGGTGACCGGTCCGTTCCAGATCCGCGACTTGACGCTGGTCGACCAGGCCGACCTGAGCACGGTCGAACTGCGTCGGACTGGGGTGCGGGTGGATCGGTAACCGATCGGTTTCGGTGCGCTACGCCGCTGCGCGGCTAGCGCACCCTACCAAAGCCACGTGAGCGGGGCGTTGCCCGGCTTTTTCGTTCCGGATCAGTCGTCATCCCAGGGCGTTTTCGGCTTGCCGGTAGCGCGTTTCGGCGCCTTCTCGAATGGCCGCAAGGCCTGGTACATCGCCAGCGCATCGCGGGTGGCGGCGACGTCGTGCACGCGCACGATGCACGCGCCGCGCTCGACCGCGAGCAGTGCCGCGGCCGCGGAGCCGGCGGCGCGCTGGTCCATCTCGCGCCCGGTGATGGCGCCGATCAAGCGCTTGCGCGACAGCCCCACCAACAGCGGCGCCTCGATGCTCGCGAATTGACCGAGCTGCGCCAGCAGCGCCAGATTGTGCTCCAGCGACTTGCCGAAACCGAAGCCGGGGTCGATCACGATGCGCTTCTTGTCGATGCCCGCCATCTGGCAAGACAGCACGCGATCGGCGAGGAATCGCTTCACCTCGCCGACCACGTCGTCGTAGTGCGGCGCATCCTGCATCGTGCGCGGCTCGCCCTGCATGTGCATCAGGCAGACTGAAACCTTGAGCGCAGCGGCGGCTTCCAGTGCCCCCTCGGCGCGCAGCGCGTTCACGTCGTTGATCAGGCCGGCGCCGGCCGCGACGGCGGCACGCATCACCTCGGGTTTCGAGGTGTCGATCGAAATCGGAAGATCGAAGCGGCTCGCGATCGCCTCGATGACCGGAACTACGCGCGCAATTTCCGCGTCGACCGAGACCTCGACTGCACCCGGGCGGGTCGACTCACCACCGATGTCGAGCAGATCGGCGCCCTCTTCGACCAGTCGCTGCGCCTGCGTCAGCGCGGCGTCCAGGCCGATGAAGCGACCGCCGTCGGAGAACGAATCCGGGGTCACGTTCAGCACCGCCATGATGCGGGCGCGATCGAGCTGCAGCGTGTGGCGGCCGATCTGCAGCCCGGGCAAGCTGCTGCCGCCGAAGAGTGCGTCGAGAGTCATGTGGTGGTCCGCAGTCGTGAGGCCGACACCATGCCGCGTGTCCGTCACCGGGGCAAGGCGACAGCGACAGGCGACAGCGAACCCTGCAATGCTAGGCTCCGGCAGTCCCCCGTTTGCGTAACCTCCGCCATGTCCGCATTGCGCAATGCCCTGATGCTCGCAGCGTTGACCCTGATCGGCGCCTGCAAACCGCAAACCGCGGCCTCCACGCTGAGCGTTGGCGAACCGTCGTTCAGCGCCCGCGTCGACGACCAGCCCTATCGGGCGCAAACCCGCGACGTCTGCATGCTCAACCACTTCAATCTCGACGAGCGGGCGCAGTTCATGTTCAGCTTCGCCCGCAGCGAGCACGACGATGCCCTGCATCTCGGTCTGGCTCGGGGCGACGACCAACCCGGCCCACGCGACATCACCTACGTGCTCGCCAATCTCGGCGATGCCAGCTTCAGCGGCGTGCGCGAGGGCAGTGCCGAGATCACCGGGCTGACCCGGGTCGCCGATGGCTGGCTCGTCTCTGGCCGCTTCGCGCTCGCGCTCAGCGGTTCCTCGATGGCCTCGGGTCAACCGGAAACCCGGCAACTGGCAGTCACCGACGCGCACTTCGAACACATTCACTGCCTGGACCCGGTCGCGATTGCCCCGCCCACCGGTGCCGGCCCGAGCGAGCACTGATCGGGCAATCGAGGCTTCGGCTTGCGGCGAGCCCTGCGGCGCGGCTAGAATCCCGCGGCTTTGTCGGATCGATCCGACGGCACACGGCAATCCCGCCGAATCCACACACGTTTCGTCACCCGGACTGGGGTGCCTTGGTCGCTCGCGACACAGGGTCGGTCCTGGCGGAAACGTGGAGGTCCAAACCCCGAAACACGATACGCAGGTCTCCCAGTGGAGACGGTTGTGTTTCAAGCAAAGGAGTTCACCATGCCTCAAGTCACCATGCGCCAGATGCTCGAAGCCGGCGTGCATTTCGGCCACCAGACCCGTTACTGGAATCCCAAGATGGCGCCCTACATTTTCGGCGCGCGCGGGAAGATCCACATCATCAATCTCGAAAAAACCATGCCGCTGTTCACGGACGCGATGAACTTCCTGTCCGGCATGGCCCAGAAGCGCGGCAGCGTGATGTTCGTCGGCACCAAGCGCTCGGCGCGCGAAGCGGTGAAGTCCGAAGCGGCGCGCTGCGGCATGCCGTTCGTGACGCACCGCTGGCTCGGCGGCATGCTCACCAATTTCCGCACGGTGCGCCAGTCGGTTGCGCGCCTGAAGGAAATCGAGGCAATGCACACCGACGGCAGCTTCGAGAAGCGCGTCAAGCACGAGGTGCTTTCGCTCAAGCGCGAGCAGGAGAAGCTGGAGCGTTCGCTCGGCGGCATCAAGAACATGAACGCGCTGCCGGACGCATTGTTCGTGATCGATGTCGGCCATGAGGAAATTGCGATCAAGGAAGCGCGCACGCTCGGCATTCCGGTCATCGCCGTGGTCGATACCAACTACGACCCGTCGCTCGCGGACTACATCATTCCCGGCAACGACGACGCGATCCGCGCGGTGCAACTGTACGCCGCCGCCGCTGCCGACGCCGTGCTCGAAGGCAAGGCGGCTGCTCCGGCGATTCCGGCCAATGCCAAGGACGAGTTCGTCGAACTCGATGCGGCTGGCAACCCGGTCGCCAAGGAAGACGCACCGCGCCGCCGCGATGACCGCGGTGGTCGCAATGACCGCAACGACCGTGATCGCAAGCCGGGCGGCCCGAACCGTCGCGGTCCGGGTGGCCCCGGTGGCAAGCCGGGCCCGGGTGGTCCGGGCGCCAAGCGCGCGCCCTCGCGCGGCCCGAAGCCGGCGGCGACACCGAGCGCCGAGTAAGGCAGGCAATGCCGTGGCTGCGGCCACGGCAGCGCAATGGATCCTGCGCGGCGGAGCTCCCGCCGCGCTTTTTTTGAGCATCGAGAGGTAGTCATGGAAATCACCGCAAGCATGGTCAAGGAACTGCGCGAGCGTTCCGGCGTCGGCATGATGGAGTGCAAGAAGGCGCTGACCGAAAACGGCGGCAGCATCGATTCGGCGATGGAATGGCTGCGCAAGCAGGGTCTGGCCAAGGCCGACAAGAAAGCCGGGCGCATCGCCGCCGAAGGTCGCATCTCGATGGCCGCCGGTGCCGGCCGCGCGGTCATGGTCGAGATCAATTCCGAAACCGACTTCGTCGCCAAGGACGAGAACTTCGTGCGTTTTTGCGAACTGGTGGCGCAAGCCGCGCTTGCCTCCGGCGCCAGCGATGTCGAGACGCTCAAGGGCGTCGCGGCGGAAGGCGGCAGCATCGAAGAACTGCGCTCGGCGCTGGTGCTGAAGCTGGGCGAGAACATCCAGCTGCGACGCATGGTCGCGTTGGCCTCGGACGGCAACATCGGCGCCTACGTGCATGGTGGCCGCATCGGCGTGCTGGTTGACTTGAAGGGTGGCAACGTCGAACTGGCGCGCGGCGTGGCCATGCACGTGGCCGCGATGAATCCGCCCTACAACAAGTCGAGCGACGTCCCGGCCGACTTCGTCGCCAAGGAAAAGGAAATCGAACTGGCGAAGATGTCGGACAAGGACAAAGCCAAGCCGGCCGAGATCCTGGAGAAGATCATTGGCGGCAAGGTTGCCAAGATCCTCAATGACAACACGCTGTATGGCCAGCCCTATGTCGTCGACACCAACATGACGGTCGAAGCGGCACTCAAGGCTGCCAAGGCCGACGTCGTCGCCTACCACCGCATCGCGGTCGGCGAAGGCATCGAGAAGGTGGTCGAGGACTACGCCGCCGAAGTGATGAAACAGGCCGGTCTGGCCTGAACCGGGGGGAGCGGCGACGCTCCCCTTTTTTTTGCCCGCGCGCACCGCGCTTGATCCCGCCACCGCATGATTCAAGGAACCGACCATGACTGACGCGCCGATCCGCTATTCCCGCATCCTGCTCAAGCTCAGCGGTGAAGCACTGCTTGGCGAGGAACCCTATGGCATCGACCCGAAGGTGCTTGGTCGGCTCGCCGACGAAATCATCGAAGTCGTCCGCGCTGGCGTCCAGGTCGGCGTGGTGATCGGCGGCGGCAACATCTTCCGCGGCGCCGGCCTCGCCGCCACCGGCATGGACCGGGTCACCGGCGACCACATGGGCATGCTGGCCACGGTAATGAACGCGCTGGCAATGCAGGATGCGATCGAGAAGCGCGGCGTCGTGGCGCGGGTGATGAGCGCGATCAAGATCAACGAAGTGTGCGAGGACTACATTCGTCGTCGCGCCATCCGCCATCTCGAAAAGAGCCGTGTCGCCCTGTTCGCGGCCGGCACCGGCAACCCGTTCTTCACTACCGACTCGGCCGCCGCCCTGCGCGCAGTCGAGGTCGGCGCCGAACTGCTGCTCAAGGGCACCAAGGTCGACGGCGTCTACAGCGCCGATCCGAACAAGGACGCCGCCGCGACCCGCTTTGACACGCTGAGCTACGAGGACGTGATCACGCGCAACCTCGGCGTCATGGACACCGCCGCCATCGCGCTGTGCCGCGACCACGGCATGCCGCTGCGCATTTACGACATGAAGCGACCGGGCAACCTGATGCGCATCGTGCGCGGCGAACCAATCGGCACCCTGGTCACGCGCGGCGGATGAGCGACGCCGTCCGCCTGCGCCCCGCGCGGCCCGCCGACGCGTCGGCGCTGGCCGCGTTCGCGCGCGCCAGCTTTGCCGAAACCTACGCGCCAAGCCACGACGCGGCCCGCATCCAGACCCACTGCCAGACCGTACTCGCGGATGCCGCCGTGCACGCATGGCTGACCGATCCTGCGCAGTCCTTGCTGCTGGCCGAGGATGCCGGGCAGCTGGTCGGATTCGTGCAGTGGCAGCGCGCGCCGGCACCGCTGCCGGCGCGCCATGCGGTGGAGGTCAAGCGCCTGTACGTCGCCGCACGCGCCCATGGCCGCGGTCTCGGGCGGCGCCTGCTCGATGCCGTGCGTGCCACGGCCATCACCGACCGGGCCGACCTGCTCTGGCTCTGCGTCTACGCCGGCAATGCGCGCGCGCTGCGCTTTTATTCCAGCTACGGCTTCACCGAAATCGGGCGCGTGCCCTATACCTTCGTCGACCAGACCGAAGACGATCTGGCGCTGGGCTTGCGGCTGGCGGACGCGCCGCCCTGAAGGCGCGGTGCGCGGCTATACTCAGCGCCGTTCCCACGATTCGAAGCCTGGCCATGATCGCGACCATCAAGACCGAAGCCGAAAGCCGCATGAAGAAGCTGATCGAGTCGCTGCGCGGCGACCTCGCCAAGCTGCGCACCGGGCGCGCCAGCACCGCACTGGTCGAACATCTGAAGGTGAACTACTACGGTTCGGACATGCCGCTGAATCAGTGTGCCGCAGTGGCCGTGGTCGACTCGCGCTCGCTCACCATCACCCCATGGGAGAAGCAGATGGTGGCGCCGATCGAAAAGGCGATCATGACCTCCGACCTCGGCCTGACCCCGAACACCGCCGGCACCGTGATCCGCATCAACCTGCCGCCGCTCACCGAGCAGCGACGCAAGGAACTGGCCAAGCACGTCTCCCACGAAGGCGAGAACTGCAAGGTCGCGATCCGCGGCGCGCGCCGCGACGCCATGCACGAGGTCAAGGAATTGCTCAAGGACAAGCAGATCAGCGAGGACGAGGAGCGCAAGGCCGAGCAGGACGTGCAGAAGCTCACCGACAAGCATGTCGCCGAGGTGGACCACGTCTGCAAGGTCAAGGAACAGGAACTGATGTCGCTGTAAGCGGCCGCAGTCGCGCCGCATGAGCATCATCGACCCGGCGATCAGCGTCCAGCGCCTGCCCCGGCATGTCGCCATCGTCATGGATGGCAACGGCCGCTGGGCCGCAGCCCGGCATCGCCCGCGCAGTTTCGGCCACCACGAAGGCGTCAAGGCCGTGCGCGCCAGCGTCGAGGCCTGCATCCGTCGCCATGTCCCGACGCTGACCCTGTTCGCATTTTCGAGCGAGAACTGGAAGCGGCCCGAAGACGAAGTCGGCACGCTGATGGAGCTGTTCATGAAAGCGATGGACCGCGAGGTCGACGAACTGGTCGCCAACGGCGTCCGTCTGCGCTTCATCGGCGAGCGAGCGGCGTTTGCCGCACCCATCCGCGAGCGCATGGATCGCTGCGAAGCTCGAACCCCGGCGACGACGCGGCTGCATCTGAACATCGCCGCCAACTACGGCGGTCGCTGGGATATCGTACAGGCGGCGCGCAGCATCGCCCGTGATGTCGCGAATGGCGAGCTGGCCATCGACCGCGTCGACGAGTCGGTATTCGATGCCTACACCTGCCTCGCCGACCTGCCACCGCTGGATCTGTTCATCCGCACCGGCGGCGAAACCCGCATCAGCAATTTACTGTTGTGGCAACTGGCCTACGCCGAACTCTGGTTCAGCGATGTACTGTGGCCCGACTTCGACGCCAGCACCCTCGACGCCGCACTGGCCGACTACGCGCGCCGCGAGCGTCGCTTCGGTGGCACCGGCGCCGCAGCGGGACCGCGCGCTTGAACGCCCCGGCCGCACCGAAGCCCGTCGGCGGTCTGCGCGAGCGCGCGCTGACCGCGGTGGTGCTGGCGCCAGCGGCGATCGCCGGAGTGCTGATGCTGCCACCAGTGTGGTTCGCATCCGCGCTCGGCTTGTTGTTCCTGATCGGCGTCTGGGAGTGGAGCCAACTGGCGGGCTGGCAGTCGCCGTTCGCACGCGCGTTGTTGCTCGCGGCCCACATCGCGCTCGGCGTCAGCGTCTGGTTTGCGAGCGACCTGGCGCGCATGCAGACGGTCTGGTGCGGCGTCGCATTCTGGTTGCTCGCGCCGTGGTGGCTGCGTCATTACCACTTCGGCGAACAGGCGCGGAAGCGCTCACTCGCAATCAAGACCATGGCCTGCGCACTGGCCATAGTGCCGGCGTGGTGCGCGGCGATTCTGCTCGACGAGCGCGCCGGCGGGCCGCTGTGGCTGCTGTTCGTGCTGTTGCTGGTCTGGTGCGCAGACTCCTGCGCCTACTTCGCCGGGCGCCGCTTCGGCACCACCAAGCTGGCGCCCAGCATCAGTCCGGGCAAGACCACCGCTGGCGTCTACGGCGCCCTCGCCGGCTGCGCGTTGTTCGCCCTCGCCTTCGGCCATTTCGCCCTGGAGGTACCGGCATCGAACCTGCTCGTGTTCGTCGCACTGTGCATCGTCACCGTAGTCTTCTCGATCATCGGCGATCTGCTCGAGAGCCTGATCAAGCGCCATTCGCATGCGAAAGACTCGGGCACGCTGTTTCCCGGCCATGGCGGCGCGCTCGACCGCTTCGATTCGCTGTTCGCGGCACTGCCGATCTTCGTCGCCGGGCGCCAAGTCCTCGGGCTATGAAGTACGTCGCCATCCTCGGTGCGACCGGCTCGATCGGCGCCAGCACGCTCGATGTCATCGCCCGTCATCCGCAGCACTTCCGCGCCGCGGCGCTGAGCGCCCACCGCGACGTGCCCGCGCTGGTGGAGTTGTGTGCACGATTCCGGCCCGAGGTGGCAGTGATCGCCGACCCGACGCTGCTCGATGCACTCGCCCAGTCGCTGCGCGAACGCGGGCTTTCTACCCAGCCGATGGCGGGCGCCGACGCGCTCGACGCGATTGCCGCCGACGTGCGCTTCGACACTGTGGTCGCCGCCATCGTCGGGGCCGCCGGTCTGGCTTCGACGCTCGCAGCCGCTGCCGCGGGCAAACGCCTGCTGCTCGCGAACAAGGAAGCGGTGGTGATGTCGGGCGAACTGCTGGTGCGCACCGCCAGCGCCCACGGCGCGACCATCATTCCGCTCGACAGCGAACACAACGCCATCTTCCAATGCCTGCCGCGCGGCTATGCGCGCGACCCGGTGGCGCTCGGCATCACGCGACTGATCCTGACCGCTTCCGGCGGCCCGTTCCGAGGTTGGACGCGGAAGCAACTGCGCGATGTATCCGTGGCCCAGGCCTGCGCCCACCCGCGCTGGAAGATGGGCCGCAAGATCTCGGTCGACTCGGCAACGCTGATGAACAAGGGCCTCGAAGTGATCGAAGCCCAGCGTCTGTTCGGCATCGACCCGGAGAAGATCGAGGTGCTGGTGCATGCGCAGAGCGTCGTGCATTCGCTGGTCGAATACGCCGACGGCTCGCAACTGGCGCAGCTCGGGTCACCGGACATGCGCACGCCGATCGCGCACGCATTGGCCTGGCCGCAGCGCATCGGCGCCGGCGTCTCCCGACTCGATCTGGCGGCGATCGCCCAACTCGACTTCGAACTACCCGACCCGATCGCCTTTCCCTGCCTCGGCCATGCCCACGCGGCGTTGCGCGCCGGCGGCAGCGCACCGATCGTGCTGAACGCGGCCAACGAAGTCGCCGTCGCCGGGTTCCTTGCCGGCCGCATCGGCTTTCTCGACATCGAGCGCGTGATCGACCACGGCCTTCAGCATTCTGTTAACGAAGCCGCCGATACACTCGCACACATCATCGAAGTCGATCGCGCCGCGCGTGCCGCTGCCGTCGGCCTGCTGCAGGATTGGAAGGCATGATTGAAGTCGTCGGTTCGCTGTTCTGGTACGTCGTCACCATCGGCCTGCTGGTGACCTTTCACGAGTTTGGCCATTTCTGGGTGGCGCGTCGCTGCGGCGTGAAGGTGCACCGATTCTCGATTGGCTTCGGCAAACCGCTGTGGTCGCGCTTCGGCCGCGACGGCACCGAATACGTGCTCGCCGCGATTCCGCTCGGAGGCTACGTCTCGATGCTCGACGAACGCGCCGAGGAAGTGCCACCGGAACAAATGGGCGCAGCGCTCAACCGCAAACCGATCTGGCAGAAGATCGCCGTCGCCGCAGCCGGCCCGGCCGCCAATGTGCTGCTGGCGCTGCTGGTGTTCTGGATCATGTTCATGGTCGGCAAGCCCGACTACCAGCCGGTCCTGGGCACGACCACCGGCATGGCGGCGGAAGCTGGTCTGAAATCGGGCATGCGGGTCACCGCCATCGACGGCGAGGCGGTGGACGCATGGTCAGCAGTGGGACGCGCCGTGTTCGAAGCTGCACTCTATCGCCGCGACGCGAAACTGAGCACGCGCGATGCCGAAGGCGACGAAAGCGCGCATACGCTGCGCCTCAGCGCAATCGGCCACGACGTCGCCGACGAGGTACTGTGGGAACGGATCGGCCTGCATCGCGTGCAATCGGCATTGGTCGGCCAGATCGTTGCTGAAGGAGCTGGTGCAGCTGCTGGATTGCAACCCGGCGATCTGGTGCTGCGCGTCGATGGCGAGTCGATCGCGGATTTTGAGGGCCTGCGCGCGGCCTTGCAGCGCCACGCTGGCGACGGTGAAGTCGCGCTGCTGGTCGAACGCGACCACGATGAGTTGACGTTGCTCGCCAAGCCACGCGCCGAGCTGGAAGCCGGCAAGACCGTCTACCGTCTCGGCGTCGGCCCGGGCGACCGCTACGACCACATCCGCATCCACGGACCGCTGGCCGCGGTTCCGGAAGCCATCCGTGAGGCCTGGGATGTGTCCACCAAGTCGCTGCAATTCCTGAAAGACATGGTGCTCGGCGCGCTATCGACCAAACACCTGTCCGGCCCTATCACCATCGCCCAGGTCGCGAATCTCAGCGCCAGCGAGGGGCTGCCGTGGTTCCTCGGATTCCTCGGCGCGGTTTCGCTGGGCCTGGCGATCCTGAACCTGCTGCCGATCCCGATCTTGGACGGGGGTCATATCCTGTATTACCTTATCGAGCTGATCAAAGGCAGTCCGGTCAGCGATCGCGGGCTGGTCGCTGGCCAATACGTCGGTCTGGTGATGCTGGCCGGACTGATCGGACTGGCCTTCTTCAACGACCTTTCCGGATTTTTCCGCTGAGGTCCGCTTTTCGGCACGGCGCGCACCAAGCATGTGCGCCGGCCTGCGCCCAAACCCGCCGGGGTCCAAGGACCCGGGCACCGCTGCCGCGCGCAAGCGTCGCTGCGGCCATTGATGGAGTGATGATGAAACGTATTGCTGCGCTGGTCCTGGTTGCTTCGTTGTGCGCGCAGAATGCCGCCGCCTTCGATTCCTTCGTGGTTTCCGACATTCGCCTGGAAGGACTGACGCGCATCCCCGCGGGCACCGTGTTCAGCGCCCTGCCGATCGAGAAAGGGGACGCGATCAACCAGGCCCGCGCCTCGGAAGCGGTGCGCGCCTTGTTCAAGACCGGTTTCTTCAACGACATCGAACTGAGCCGCCAGGGCGACATCCTGGTGGTCAAGCTGGCCGAGCGACCGGCCATCTCCAAGCTCGAGATCACTGGCAACAAGGACATCAAGACCGAAGACCTGATGAAGGGCCTGCGCGAGATCGGCCTGACCGAAGGCGAGACCTTCAACCGTCTCGAACTTGACCGTCTCACCCAGGAACTGGTGCGCCAGTACAACAACCGTGGCAAGTACAACGTCAGCATCAAGCCGGAGGTCGAGAATCTCGACCGCAACCGCGTCGCCATCAAGATCACCGTGAGCGAAGGCAAGGCGGCCAAGATCCGCCACCTGAACATCGTCGGCAATGATGCCTTCGCCGACGAGGACATCATCGAGGACTTCGAGTCCAGTTCCTCGAACTGGCTCAGCTGGTACAAGCGCGACGACCAGTATTCGCGAGAGAAGCTCTCCGGCGACATGGAGAAGCTCGCGTCCTACTACCAGGACCGCGGCTACGTCGACTTCGCGGTCGAATCGACCCAGGTCTCGATCACCCCGGACCGCAAGGAGCTGTTCATCACCGCCAATGTCCGCGAAGGCGAGATCTACAAGCTCACCGACATCAAGCTGACCGGCGACCTGGTGGTCAACGAAGATGTTCTGCGCCGTTTCGTTTCCTCGAAAACCGGTGACACGTATTCGCGCGGCAAGCTCGAACGCGCTGCCGAGGGCATGACCCGCGTGCTCTCGAACATCGGCTACGCCTTCGCCGAAGTGACCCCGGTACCAACGGTTGATCGCGAGAAGCGCGAAGTCGCAGTCACCTTCTTCGTCAACCCGGGCAAGCGCGCCTACGTGCGCCGCATCAACTTCATCGGCAACCAGCGCACCCAGGACGAAGTGCTGCGGCGCGAAATGCGCCAGCTCGAGGGCGCGTGGTTTTCGCAGGTCGCGATCGACCGCTCCAAGGCCCGCCTGCAGCGCCTCGGCTACTTCAAGGAAGTCACCGTCGAAACGCCGAAGGTGCCGGGCAGCGAGGATCAGGTCGACGTCAACTTCACGGTCGAGGAACAGAGCGCCGGCAGCTTCCAGTTCGGCGTCGGCTATTCCGAGGTTCAGGGCGTCATCACTTCGGTCTCGCTGACCCAACGCAACTTCCTTGGCAGCGGCAATACCGTCGGCACCACGATCCAGAACAATTCCTACACCAAGCGCTTCGACTTCAACTTCTTCGATCCCTATTTCACCGATGACGGCCTCAGCATCGGCTACAACTTGAGCCTGCGCGAACTCGACCAGGGTGACGCCAATCTTGCCGCCTACACCTCGGACACCGCCTCCGGTGAAGTGCTGTTCGGGCTGCCGCTGACCGAAGTCGACACGCTGTCGCTGTCGCTCGGCATCGACAAGAACGACATCACCACGGTCGATGGCTCGACCCCGGCCTCGCTGATCCAGAACCTGGTCGACGAACTCGGCGACCGCGCGCGCAGCACCTACAGCTATGTTTGCGACGGTCCCGACACCGACACCGACGGTGCTGGCCCCGATACCGACACCGATGCCAACCGGATCTGTGATGACGGCATCGGCCCCTACCGCCAGTGGACGATCAATACCTGGTCGATGCAGGCCGGCTGGCAGCGCGACTCGCGCAACAAGTTCTTCGCGCCGACCCGCGGCACCTACCAGCGCATCGGTGCCGAGATCGCATTGCCGGGTTCGGACCTCGAGTACTACAAGATCGGCTACGAAATCGGCCGCTACTTCCCGCTGTGGGGCGACTACGCGCTGCTGGCCAAGGCCGAACTCGGCTACGGAGACGGCTATGGCGACACCGATGCGCTGCCGTTCTATCAGAACTTCTACGCCGGTGGCGTACGCTCGGTGCGCGGCTTCGAGGACAACACCCTCGGTCCGAGCGAGACTTCGAGCGTCAATTCCACCTACCGGCAACCGCTCGGCGGCGCCTTCAAGACCGTCGGCTCGCTGGAGATGATCATCCCGACGCCGATGACCAAGGGCGATTCGGACACCGCGCAGCTGTCGGCCTTCCTCGACGTCGGCAACGTCTTCCGCGATTTCGACGCGTTCGATGCGGATGAATTGCGTGCCTCGGCCGGTCTGTCGCTGAAATGGCAGGCCCCGGTCGGACCGATCGTGATCAACATCGCCACACCGATCAAGAAGCAGGACGGCGACCGCACCGAGGGCATCCAGTTCTCGTTCGGGCAGCAGTTCTGAGGCAGGCTGCGGACCCATGGCCGCCAGCGCAGCGCCCAGGTCCATCGTCCACGTCGGAAGGATGCTCGCCGGCGTGGTTCTGTTCGCGTGCGCGACGGCGGTCGCGGCGCAGGCCGCGCGCATCGGCTATGTCGACATGAAGCGACTGATCGACAGCGCGCCGCAGGTGATCGAGTCGCGGCGCAAGCTGGAAGCCGAGTTTCGGCAACGCGACGCGACGCTGCAGACCGAACAGGCGCGGCTGGTCGAGCTGGAAGCTCGCGAGCGTCGCGATTCGGCAATCCTGCCCAAGACCGCAGCGGATTCGCTGAAGCGCGAAATCGATGCGCTACGCAAGTCGATCGAGCGCACGCGCAAGCGCCTGGCCGAGGAACTGAAGGCGCGCCAGGACGAAGAGTTCAACCGCCAGTGGCCGCGCTTGGAAGCCGCCGTGATCGAGCATGCGCGCGAGAGCCAACTCGACCTGGTGGTGCAGGCGCCGGTGCTGTACGCGAGCGCCCGCATCGACATCACCGACGCCGTGCTCGCGCGCCTCAAGCGCGAGGCGGCACTCGAACCGGCACGCTGATGCCCACGATCGCCGCCATCGCACAGCGCTTCGCACTCGAACTCCGCGGCGATGGCACGGTGCAAGTGAGCGGCGTCGCGACGCTGGCCGACGCCGGGCCCGCGCAGATCGCCTTCCTCGCCAACCCGGCCTATCGCAACCAACTCGCCGACACCGCCGCAGCGGCGGTGGTGCTCGCGCGCAAGGACGCCCAGGGCGCACGCGGCACCGTACTGATCAGCGCCAACCCCTACGCCGATTTCGCGCGCATCGCCGCCTTGTTCGAGGCGCGTGCCTCGGCTGCCGTCGGCGTCCATGCGACCGCTGTGGTGGCCACCGACGCGGTGGTCGATGCCAGCGCCTTGGTCGGGCCGCTGACGGTGATCGGGGCGCGCAGCCAGGTCGGCGCGGGGGCGGACATCGGTCCCGGATGCGTGATCGGAGAGGATTGCGTGGTCGGCCCCGGCGTGCGCCTGGTCGCGCGCGTGACCTTGGTGACGCGCGTGCGTCTCGGGGCGCGGGTGCTGGTCCACCCCGGCGCAGTGCTCGGCGCCGACGGCTTCGGGCTCGCCTTCGACCAAGGGGCCTGGCTCAAGGTGCCGCAGCTCGGGGGCGTCGTGATCGGCGACGACTGCGAAGTCGGCGCCAACACCACGATCGATCGTGGCGCGCTGGGCGACACCGTGCTCGAAGAAGACGTGCGCCTCGACAACCAGATCCAGATCGGCCACAACGTTCACATCGGCGCGCACACCGCAATTGCCGGCTGTACCGCGATCGCCGGCAGCACCCGAGTCGGTCGCCACTGCCTGATCGCCGGCGGTGCCGGTATCATCGGCCACCTGGAGATCGCCGACCGCGTGACGGTGGGCGCGATGAGCCTGGTCACGCACCACCTGCGCGAACCCGGCGAATACGTTTCCGGTACACCGATCCAGCCAAAACGCGAGTGGCGCAGGAATGCGGCACGTTTCGGCCAGCTCGACCAGCTCGCAAGACGCGTGCGCAAACTGCTTGGGGAAGGGACTGATGAATGACCTGTCCGGCGCCGTGAAGCTGCCGATCGAAGTCACCGAGATCATGACGATGCTGCCGCATCGCTATCCGTTCCTGCTGGTCGACCGGGTGATCGAGTTCGTGCCGCACCAGCGCGTGCTCGCGATCAAGAACGTCACTGTCAACGAACCCTGTTTCACCGGGCACTTCCCGGGCCATCCGGTGATGCCGGGCGTGCTGGTGATCGAGGCGATGGCGCAGGCTTCGGGCATCCTGACGCAGCTCTCGAACGGCATCGAGCGCAGCAAGAACCAGCTCTACTATCTGGTCCGCGTCGACAAGGCGCGCTTCTCGCGCACCGTAGTCCCCGGCGACCAGTTGCTGCTCGACGTGCGCCAGAAGCGCCTGATCCGGCGCATGGGCCTGTACGAGTGCCGCGCCTTGGTCGGCGAACGCGAAGTCGCCAGCGCCGAGATCCTGTGCGCGGCCCCGGAAGCCGGCGCATGATCCACCCGAGTGCCGTCATCGACGCGACCGCCCGCCTCGGCGCGAACGTGTCGGTCGGTGCATTCTCGATCATCGGCGCCGATGTCGAGATCGCAGAAGATTGCGTGATCGGACCGCACGTCGTGATCGAAGGTCCGACGCGCATCGGTCCACGCAATCAGTTCTTCCAGTTCAGTTCGATCGGCGCCGCGCCGCAGGACAAGAAGTACCGGGGCGAGGACTCGCGCCTCGAGATCGGCGCCGACAACATGGTCCGCGAGTTCGTCACGCTCAATCGCGGCACCGCAGATGGCGGTGGCGTGACCCGCATCGGCGATCGCAACTGGATCATGGCCTACGTGCACCTGGCACACGACTGCATCGTCGGCAACGACTGCATCTTCGCCAATGCCGCGTCGCTGGCCGGGCACGTGCGCGTCGACGACTTCGTGATCCTCGGCGGCTTTTCGCTGGTGCACCAGTTCTGCCAGATCGGTGCACACGCCTTCACCGCGATGGGCGCCGTGATCAACCGCGACGTGCCGCCCTACACCGTGGTCTCCGGCAGCTATGCCGAGCCTCGCGGCATCAACGCCGAAGGGCTGAAGCGTCGCGGCTTCTCGCCGGAGTCGATCGCGGCGATCAAGCGCGCCTATCGCACCCTGTATCTCTCCGGCATGCCACTCGCCGAGGCGCGCAGCGAGATTGAAAAGGCTGCAGCGGACACTGCCGAACTGCGCATCCTGGCCGAGTTCATCGGGCGTTCCGAACGCTCGCTGATCCGCTGAGGGCGCGAGCATGCGTACTCCACGAATCGCGGTGATTGCCGGTGAAACTTCCGGCGACCAGATCGGCGCCGAACTCATCGCGCAGCTCAAGCAACGCTATCCGGGCGCCAGCTTCGCCGGCATCGGCGGGCATCGCATGCGCCGCGCCGGCTGCGACACCTGGCACGATGCCTCCGAACTCGCGGTAATGGGTCTGGTCGAGGTGCTCCGTCACCTGCCGCGCCTGCTTGGCTTGCGTCGAGTCGTGGTGCGGCGCCTGCGCGACTGGCAGCCGGACGTGTTCGTCGGCATCGACGCCCCCGACTTCAACCTCGGCGTAGAACGCAAGTTGAAGCGTTCCGGCTTCCGCACCGTGCACTATGTCAGTCCCTCGATCTGGGCATGGCGGCCGGGGCGCGCCAAGAAGATCGGTGCCTGCGCCGACCGCGTGCTCTGCCTGTTCCCGATGGAGCCGCCGATCTATGCGCGCTTCGGGGTCGATGCTCGTTTCGTCGGACATCCGCTGGCCGAACGCTTCGAGCACCGATTGCCCCAGGGCGAAGCCCGTGCCGCGCTGGAACTGGCGCAGAAGGGGCGCGTGCTGGCGATCCTGCCGGGCAGCCGCATCGGCGAGATCGAACGCCTCGGCGAGATCTTCGTGCAGGCGGCGCTGCAATGCGCGAATGCGATCAGCGGGCTGCGCCTGATCGCGCCGATGGCCGACAGCGAATGCGCCAGGGCCTTCGATGCCATCCTCGCGCGGCTGCGCGTGCGCGGACAGATCCAATGCTTCGAGGGACGTGCCCACGAAGTGCTGTGGG
Source organism: Lysobacterales bacterium (assembly GCA_016703225.1). NCBI lineage: Bacteria > Pseudomonadati > Pseudomonadota > Gammaproteobacteria > Lysobacterales > Lysobacterales bacterium. The sequence goes on along the minus strand of JADJCM010000010.1, from coordinate 202,843 downwards.
CCGCGGACGCGGTGCTGACGGCCTCGGGCACCGCAGCGCTCGAAGCCGGTCTCGCCGAGACGCCGATGGTGGTCGCGCACCGCATCCACCCGATGAGCTATCGCCTGGTGCGCTGGTTCGGCCTGCTGAAGTCGAAGCACGTGTCGCTGCCGAACATCCTGCTCAACCAATCCGTGGTGCCGGAACTGCTGCAGGACGACTGCACCGTCGAGAAGATCACCAACGCACTGTTGGCGCTGTTCCGCGACGAGGCCGGCATGGAACTGATGCAGACGCAACTCTCGACCCTCCTGCCCCTGCTCGCAGGCGGCGGTTCGGAAGCGGCTGCCGAAGCCATCGCTGACCTCATCGAGCAACGATGAAGCGCATTGCCGGGGTCGATGAGGCCGGGCGTGGACCGCTCGCGGGGCCCGTCGTGGTCGCCGCGGTGATTCTCGATCCGGCGCGACCGATCGCGGGACTCGCGGATTCCAAGCAAATCGGCGACCGTCGGCGCGAGGCGCTCGAGTGCGAAATCCGCGCGCGGGCGCTGGCCTTTCAGATCGTCGAAGTCGACGCCGCGACGATCGACCGCATCAACATCCTGCAAGCCACGCTGCAGGGCATGCGCGAAGCCCTGCTCCGCCTCACGATCTCGCCCGACGAGGCGCTGCTCGATGGCAACCACTTGCCCCGCGACCTGCCCTGCGCGGCGCGCGCGATCGTCGACGGCGACGCGCTGATTGCGGAAATCAGCGCCGCCTCGATCCTCGCCAAAGTGCATCGCGACCGTTTGCTGGTCGAACTCGACGCCGCTTACCCGGGCTACGGTTTCGCCACGCACAAGGGCTACCCGACCGCCGCCCACCTCGCTGCGCTGGAACGCCTTGGTCCCTGCCCCGCGCATCGCCGCAGCTTCGCGCCGGTGCGGCGCGTCTGCGGCTGATGCTGTCAAGCCTTGAGCGGTGCCTGGGCCACGGCTAAGGTGCAGCGATGACGTCCACTTTTGTCCACCTGCACCTGCACACCGAGTATTCGCTGGTCGATTCGACCATCCGCATCGAGCGGCTGGTGAAGGCCTGCGCCGGAGCCGGCATGCCGGCGGTGGCGATGACCGACGACTCCAACCTGTTCGCGCTGGTGAAGTTCTACAACGCCGCCGAGAAAGCCGGCCTGAAACCGATCATCGGCTGCGACCTGTGGGTTGGCGAGCGCGGCGACGATCTCGCGCGCGCCACCATGCTCTGCCAGAACCGCGACGGCTACCTGCGCCTGTCGCGGCTGCTGTCGGCGGCGTATCGCGCGCGCGGCAAGGCCGAGCGGGTATTCGTGCCACGCGCACAGCTGCTCGCCGACAACGCCGGCATCATCGCCCTGCTCGGACGCCAGTCCGAATTGCTCGCGGCGGCCGATCTCGAGACCGCGCAACGCCAGCTGGAAGACTGGCGCAATGCCTTCGGCGACCGGCTCTATCTCGAGCTGACGCGCTGCGGACGCATCGGCGAGGACGCGCAGCAGACACGCTTGCTGCAACTGGCGGGCCTGCGCGACCTGCCGGTGGTCGCGACCAACGACACGCGCTTCCTTGCGCGCGAGGACTTCGAGGCACACGAGGCGCGCGTGTGCATCGCCAGCGGCCGCGTGCTCAACGATCCGAAACGCCCGCACGCCTACAGCGACCAGCAATACCTGAAGACCCCAGCAGAAATGCGCGAGGCCTTCGCCGACTGCCCGCAAGCGATCGAGAACGCCATCGAACTCGCCAAGCGGCTCAACATCGAGATGAGCTTCGGCAAGTACTACCTGCCGGCGTTTCCGGTGCCGACGACGCACACGCTCGACAGCTACATTCGCGAACGCGCGCACGCCGGTCTCGATGAGCGCTTCACCAGCTATCGCGGCGAACTGCCATTCCCGCGCGCCAGTTATGTCGCACGCCTGGACATCGAACTGGACGTCATCGTGAAGATGGGTTTCCCCGGCTACTTCCTGATCGTCGCCGATTTCATCAACTGGTCCAAGCAGAACGGCATTCCGGTCGGACCCGGGCGTGGCTCGGGTGCGGGTTCGCTGGTCGCCTATGCGCTGCGCATCACCGATCTCGATCCGCTGCCGCAGGACCTGCTGTTCGAGCGCTTCCTCAATCCGGAGCGCGTGTCGATGCCCGACTTCGACGTCGACTTCTGCATGGAGGGCCGTGACCGCGTCATCGACTACGTCAGCCACAAGTATGGCGCCGACAAGGTCAGCCAGATCATCACCTACGGCACCATGGCCGCCAAGGCCGTGGTGCGCGACACCGGGCGCGTGCTCGGCATGGGCTACGGCCACGTCGATTCGATCGCAAAACTCATCCCGACCACGCTCGGCATCACCCTCGACGACGCCATCGCGGAATCCGCCGAACTGCGCGAGCGCATGGCCAACGAGGACGAAGTCGCGACCCTGATCGAGCTCGCGCGCAAGCTCGAAGACCTGACCCGCAACGCCGGCAAGCACGCCGGCGGCGTGGTGATCGCGCCGACGCCGCTGCCCGACTTCGCCCCGCTGTACTGCGAAGAGGGCGGCGACGGCGTGGTCACGCAGTTCGACAAGGACGATGTCGAGAAGGCCGGCCTGGTCAAGTTCGACTTCCTCGGCCTGCGCACGCTGACCATCATCGACTGGACGGTGAAGGCGATCAATGCAGGCCGCGCAGGAAGCGGCGAAGCAGCGCTCGACATCACCCAACTGCCGATGGATGACGCCGCGACCTACGCGCTGCTGTCACGTGGCGACACTACCGCGGTATTCCAGTTCGAATCGCGCGGCATGAAGGACTACATCCGCAAGCTGCAGCCGCAAGGTTTCGACGACCTGGTCGCGCTCGCCGCGCTGTTCCGCCCGGGCCCGCTGGGCGCAGGCATGGTCGACAACTACATCGACCGCCGCCACGGCCGCGCCGAGGTCGACTACCCGCACCCGCGCCTCGAACCCGTGCTGAAGCCGACCTATGGCGTCATCGTCTATCAGGAACAGGTGATGCAGATCGCGCAACTGCTGGCCGGCTACAGCCTCGGCGGCGCCGACCTGCTGCGCCGTGCCATGGGCAAGAAGGACGCTGCCGAGATGGCTCGGCATCGCGCGATCTTCGAGACCGGAGCCGCCGACAACGGCGTCGCCCCGGGCGTTGCCCGCTCCATCTTCGACCTGATGGAAAAATTTGCCGAGTACGGTTTCAACAAGTCGCACTCGGCGGCCTATGCCCTGATCGCCTACCAGACCGCGTGGTTGAAGGCGCACTATCCGGCCGAGTTCATGGCCGCGACCCTGTCTTCGGACATGGACAACACCGACAAACTGGTCGCCATGCTCGACGACGCGCGCGAGGTCTGCGGGCTCGATGTGCTGCGGCCAGACATCAACGAATCGACCTACCAGTTCGAAGCGCTCGATGGCAAACGCATCCGCTACGGCCTCGGTGCGATCAAGGGCGTCGGCCGTGCCGTCTGCGAGGCAATCACGGAAGAACGCCGCAGCCGCGGCCGCTACGCATCACTCGACGATCTCGCGCAACGAGTCGATGGCAACCGTCTGAACAAGCGCGTGCTCGAAGCTCTGCTGCTCTCCGGTGCACTCGACGGTTTCGGGGAGAACCGCGCGACCCTGATGCACCAGCTACCCGAAGCCATGCGCGGTGCCGAGCAGCAGGCGCGCAACCGCGACGCTGGGCAGATCGACATCTTCGGCAATGCCGCGATCCGTGCCGCCCCGGCCGTGGTCGTGCGCAGTTTGCCGGAGTGGCCGTTGCTGCAGCGTCTGCACGGGGAACGCGAGACGCTCGGGCACTACCTTTCCGGGCATCCCGCCGATGCCTACCGCGATTGGCTGCGACAACTGGTGACCGGCCCGATCGGCCGCGCTGAGGAGTTGTACCGCAGCCTGCAGGGCACCGCCGAAAAACGCCGCGGCCAGATCGAGGTGCCGATCGTGTTCGGCGGCGTGGTCCCGGCCGGTCTGCGTCGTCGCGGCGACAGCATGGGCTTCGCCGCAATCGAGGACGCCAGTGGCCGCATTGAAGTGGGCCTGTTCCGCGAAGCGCTGACCGAATACGCGGCCTTGTTCGCCAAGGACCAGATGGTCATCGTCGCCGGCGGACTCAGCATCGACGAATACTCCGGCGGCTTCCAGCTCAAGCTGCGCCAGGCCTGGACGCTCGCCCAGGCCTGCGAGCGCTTTGCCCGCGGCCTGCGCATCCATGTCGCCGGTGCGGCGCCGCAGTGGCTGGACCCGATGACGCGGGCGCTGAAGCCGGCGCTTGGCGGGGGCGTGCCGGTACGCATCGCCTACCAGGGCGCTGGCGCGCGCACCGAGCTGCAACTGGGCGATGCCTGGCGCGTGCGCGTCCTGCCCGAGGTGGTCGACGAACTGCGCCGCCTGGACGGGGTCGGCGAAGTCCAGCTGTCGCTGGCGCGGGCCAGCGGCAACTGACGCTATCATTGCCCTCCCGCTGTCCGGACGCGACCGATGAACCAGAACATCCTCGAATTCGAAAAGCCGATCGCCGAGCTGGAAGGCAAGCTGCGCGAACTTCGCGCCAGTTCGCAAGGGCAGTCGCTCGACTTCGACGCCGAAATCCGCAAGCTCGACGGCAAGCTGCGCGAGAAAACCGTCGAGATCTTCCAGAGCCTGAGTGCGTGGCAGATTGCGCAGCTGGCGCGCCATCCGCTGCGCCCGTACACGCTCGACTACATCGGCCACATCTGCGAGGAGTTCCACGAACTCGCCGGCGACCGCGCCTTCGCTGACGACGCCGCGATCGTCGGCGGCCTCGGCCGCATCGACGGCAAGAGCTTCGTCATCATCGGCCACCAGAAGGGCCGCGACACGCGCCAGAAGATCCGCCGCAATTTCGGCATGCCACGCCCAGAAGGTTACCGAAAGGCGCTGCGCCTGATGCACATGGCCGAACGCTTCAATCTGCCACTGCTGTCCCTGATCGACACCCCGGGCGCCTACCCCGGTGTCGGCGCCGAAGAGCGCGGCCAGTCCGAAGCGATCGCGCGCAATCTGCTCGAAATGTCTAAGCTGCGTGTGCCGGTGGTGTGCACGGTGATCGGCGAAGGCGGCTCCGGCGGCGCGCTCGCGATCGGCGTCGGCGACCGCGTCAACATGCTGCAGTTCAGCACCTACTCGGTGATCACCCCCGAAGGCTGCGCCTCGATCCTCTGGCGCAGCGCCGAGCGCGCGCGCGACGCCGCCGAAGCCATGGGCTTGACCGCCGCGCGCCTGATCGAGCACGGTCTGATCGACCAGATCATCCCGGAACCACTCGGCGGCGCCCACCGCGACCCCAAGACCACCGCCGAAAACCTCAAGGCCGTCGTGCTCGACCAGATCGCCGAACTCGAAAAACTCGACACCGATGTACTGCTGACACAACGCTACGAGAAGCTCCGCGGCATGGGGCAGTATCAGGCGGCGTGAGGGCCACTGCTTCGTCCAAGGCTTCTGTCCAAGGCTTCTTGGATGGTAATGCATTCTTGCATTACCATCCCGGCGACGAAGTCACCGGATGCACCCTCATGAGCACCCTCACCGTCACCACCCGTGGTCAGGTCACGTTCCGCAAGGAAGTGCTGCAGCACCTCGGCATCCAGCCGGGTGAGAAGATCGAACTCGACTTGCTGCCCGACGGTCGGGCGCAACTGCGCGCGGCGCGCCCGAGCGGAAGCATCGATGCCTTCCTCGGCCTGCTCGCAGGCAAGAGTGGCAAGGTCGCCACGCAGGAGGAAATTGCCGCCGCAGCCGCCACCGGCTGGGCCGGAAAGCGATGAAGCTGTCGGTCGACACCAACGTGCTGGTGCGCAGCGTGGTGCGCGACGATGCGCGCCAAGCGCGTGCGGCCGAGAAGGCGCTCACCGAGGCCGCGCTGATCGCGGTATCCCTGCCCTGCCTGTGCGAATTCGTCTGGGTGTTGCGCAAGGTCTACCGCTTTGCCGACGCGGAGATCGCTGCGGCCATCCGCGCACTCGCGGCAGCCGAGAAAGTCGCCATGAACCGGTCGGCGGTGGAAGCCGGATTGGCGCTACTGGAAGCCGGGGGCGACTTCGCCGACGCGATCATTGCCCACGAAGGTCAATGGCTGGGTGCCGAGGTCTTCGTCTCCTTCGACCAGCAAGCGGTGTCCCTGCTCAACCGTCAGGGACAAGCCGCGCGCCTGCCCTGAGGCGTCGTCAAAACAAGAAACCCCGCCGAAGCGGGGTTTCCTGTTTTCTGGAAGCGAGCTTTCGATTACTGCTGCTTGACGAGTTCGGTGCGGCGGTTGCGGGCGCGGCCTTCCGAGGTGTCGTTGGTGTCGATCGGCTTGGCTTCACCGTAGCCATTCGGGCCAGACAGACGATCGGCGGCGATGCCCTTGCCGGTCAGGTAGTCATACACGGCCTTGGCGCGACGTTCCGACAGACCCTGGTTGTAGCTGTCGGTACCGATCGAGTCGGTATGGCCGGCGACTTCCACCTTGAGTGCGGGATAGCGGTTCAGCACATCGACCGCCTGGTCCAGGATCGCAACCGATTCCGCGCTCAGGTCGGACTTGTCGAACGCGAAGTTGACACCGCGCAGGTCGATCACGATGGCGGCTGCGCAACCATCCGCACCGACCGCTTCGCCAGCAGCCGAGGCCGGGCATTGGTCATCGCAGTTGTTGACGCCGTCCTTGTCATCGTCGAGCGTGCTGCAATCCGCAGCCGGCGTTTCGGTCACGGCGACCGGCGTCTCGGTGCCCGGATCGGCAGCTGCCGCGGCTGCCGGGGCAGCGCGCTCGCCGAGCTTGATGGTCATGCCGACGCTGGCAATCCAATCACCGAAGTGGTCTTCGCCCGGAATCGATTCGTCGTCCATGTCATAGCGATAGGTCAGCTCAGAACGCAGGGCGATCGCGTCGTTGATGTCGTGGCCGAGGCCAAAGCCGCCATCGAAAACGGCGTTCGTGGACGCATCGTTGTCGGGACTGTAGTCATTCCCCGTCAATTGGTTGGTGACATGGGCTCGCGACAGCCCGAGTCCGGCCTTCACGTAGGGTCGCCATGCCCAGTTGGCCAAGTAATGACGCGCAGCGACGGAGAGTGCGTAGTTGTCGAAATCACCATACATCGCCTCGTTGTTGTCGAAACTACGGGAGGTGTAGTCCAGCGTGAAATCCAACGACGAGTTCTCGCTCACGAACCGGCCGATTCCGATCGAACCGAGTACAGACAGGTCTGAATCGACCATGCGGTCGTCATCGTGGACCGACATACCCAATGCCGGTGCGATATACCAGCGGTTGTCGTAGTCCTGCGCCGAAACGGCGCCGGCGCCGATCGCGAGTGCGACCAGGACGCAAAGTTGCTTACGGTTCATCGGAGTCTCCTTGTTGGTATGGCGCTGCCCCGGGGCCCCAGGGCAACAGCGCGCGATTATAGGGGAAGGTTCCACGGCGGGGGCGTGAAGCCTGAACGGATCACGAGCCCGGCGCCGGTTCGGTCAGGCGCGGATCGCTACGCAGGCGCTCGGCCAGGAACTCCATGAAGGTGCGGATGCGCGCGACCTGGCGCAGGTCGGGATGGGTCAGCAGCCACAACTGGCCGCTGAAACGTGGTTCGACCGCAAACAGCCGCTGCAGGCGCGGCGTGTGCTGATCGCTCGGTAGCAATGCCAGGCCAACCGCTTCGCAGGCCAGCGCCGCCATCGTCTCGAGATCGCCGGCGCGGGCGATGATCGCGTCGTCAGCGAGGTTGCGGGCCAACCAGGCGAACACCGGCAGCCGCTGGAACGCGGCATCGGCGCCGATCACGCGGTGCTGGGCCAGTGCATCCATGCCGACCGGACGACCCATGCGCTCGAGATAGGCAGGGCTCGCGTACACCCACCAGCACAGCGAGGCCACCTGGCGCCCGACCAGATGCTCGGGCGGCTGCGTGGTGGCACGCAGGGCGACGTCGGCCTCGCGCCGGCTCAAGTCGAAATCGGAATCCGAAGCGGCGATCTCGATGCGGATGCCGGGATAGCGGGCGATGAAGTCGGGCAGATACTGGGCGAGGAATCCGGTCGCCAGGCCATGCGGCGCGGTGACGCGGATGTCGCCACGCAGGGCGAAGTCGCGCCCGGCGATCTTGCGTCCGAGCGCGATCACATTGCCCTCGACCGCCTCGGCCTCGGTACGGATGGAGTCACCCTCGGGTGTCAATGCGTAGCCGCTCGGCAGGCGTTCGAACAGGCGCACGCCCAGCGCCTCTTCGAACGCATTCAAGCGCCGGAACACCGTCGAGTGATTGACCTTGAGTGTGCGCGCGGCGGCTGCGAGCGAACCGCCGCGAGCAATCGCGAGGTAGACCTGCACGTCATTCCAGTCAAACATGCGGTGTGCCTCGCATCGTGGCTCAGTCGATCTTGGCCCGGGCGAACTCCACGACACTGGCCAGCGCGGGAATCAACGCGGGCGAATCGTCGCCGCCGCCCTGGGCCATGTCCGGACGACCGCCGCCCTTGCCATTCACCTGGCTGGCGACATGGCTGATCAACTCGCCCGCCTTCAGTTTGGCCAGCCCGGCGCCGTTGACGCCGGCGACCAGCGAAGCCTTGCCATCCGCCGCTGCGGCCAATACCACCGCGCAATCACCGAGCTGGTTGCGCAGCGCGTCGACAGCCTCGCGCAGGGTCTTCGCATCCATACCCTCGATGCGGCCGGTGACGATGCGGATGCCTCCGATACTCGGCGCAGCTGCCGCCAGTTCGTTCAACAGCGCATTCGCATTTTTCGCCTTCAGCGCATCGATCTCACGCTCCAGCTTCTTCTGGCGGTCGAGCAGCTGCTTGAGCTTGGCGACAACTTCGGCTTCGCCAGCACCGACCAGTTCCGCCACTTCGCCCAGCCGGGACTCGCGGGTGTCGACCAGGGCCATTGCATCGGCACCGGTCACCGCTTCGATGCGACGCACGCCGGAAGCGATACCGCCTTCCGAAGTGATCTTCATCAGGCCGATGTCGCCAGTACGCGACACATGCGTGCCGCCGCACAGTTCGGTCGAGAATTCGCCCATCTTCAGCACGCGCACACGTTCGCCGTATTTCTCGCCGAACAGGGCCATGGCGCCGAACTCGATCGCTTCCTGCATGCCCATCTGGTGCACCTCGGCGGCGACGTTGCGGCGCACCTCGGTGTTGACGATCGACTCGACCTGCTTCAATTCGGCGTCGCTCACCGGCTGGAAGTGCGAGAAGTCGAAGCGCAGGCGATCCGGCGCGACCATCGAGCCCTTCTGCTGCACATGCTCTCCCAATACCTGGCGCAGCGCAGCATGCAGCAGATGCGTGGCCGAGTGGTTGAGCACGATCGCGCCACGGCGACCGCCATCGATCTCGCCAATCACACGATCACCCAGTTTCAGCGTGCCGCTCGACAGCGTGCCGACATGGCCGTGGTAGACGCCGGCCAGCTTGATCGTGTCCTCGACCACGAACTCGGCATTGCCGAGGCGCAGGACACCGGTGTCTCCGACCTGCCCGCCGGACTCGGCGTAGAACGGCGTGCGATCGAGGATGACCACGGCGCGCTCGCCGCTCGCGATCGACTCGCGCGTCTGGTTCGCGACCAGCAGCCGTTCGACCTTCAGATCCTTGACGACCAGCTCCTCGTAGCCCAGGAAGCCGGTGGCCGCCAGTCCCGCCGACTGTTCGGCCGAGATCGCGAAGCCCTGGTCGAACTTGCTGGCCGCGCGTGCACGTTCGCGCTGCACATCCATCGCCTTTTCGAAGCCGGCCAGGTCGACGGTCAAGCCACGCTCGCGCGCGACATCGGCGGTCAGATCAAGCGGGAAGCCATAGGTGTCATACAGCTTGAAGGCATCGTCACCGGCGATTGTCTTGGCTCCCTTGGCAGCGAGTTCCTCGAACACCTTCATGCCCTGGTCGAGGGTTTCGGCGAAGCGTTCTTCCTCGTTCTTCAGCACGCGCTCGACCTGGGCCTGCTTGTGCGCGAGTTCGGGATAGGCGGCGCCCATCTCGGCGACCAGCGTCTTCACCAGGGTCGAGAAGAACAGCGACTTGCAGCCGAGCTTGTGGCCGTGGCGCAAGGCGCGGCGGATGATGCGGCGGAGCACGTAGCCGCGGCCCTCGTTCGAAGGCAACACGCCGTCGACGATCATGAAGCTGGTGGCACGGATGTGGTCGGCGATCACGCGCAGCGACGGATTCGCCAGGTCGCTCGTTCCGGTCGCCCTGGCCGCGGCCTCGACCAGGTGCTTCATCAGATCGATGTCGTAGTTCGAGTTCACGTGCTGCAGCACCGCGGTCAGGCGCTCCAGGCCCATGCCGGTGTCGACGCAAGGCTTCGGCAGCGGCGTCAGCGTGCCGTCGGACGAACGCTCGAACTGCATGAACACCAGGTTCCAGATCTCGATGTAGCGATCGCCGTCCTGCTCTTCCGAACCCGGCGGGCCACCGGCCACGGACGGCCCGTGGTCGTAGAAGATCTCCGAGCAGGGGCCGCAGGGACCGGTGTCGGCCATCTGCCAGAAATTGTCGGACGCATAAGGCGCGCCCTTGTTGTCGCCGATACGCACGATGCGCTCGGCCGGCACGCCGACTTCTTCGTTCCAGATCGCGTAGGCCTCGTCGTCGGTGTGGTAGACGGTGACCCAGAGCTTGTCGGCCGGCAACGCGTAGACATGGGTCAGCAGCTGCCACGCGTAGTGGATCGCGTCGCGCTTGAAGTAATCGCCGAAACTGAAATTGCCGAGCATCTCGAAAAAGGTGTGGTGACGCGCGGTGTAACCGACATTTTCGAGGTCATTGTGCTTGCCGCCGGCGCGCACGCAGCGTTGTGCCGTGACCGCACGGCTGTAGCTGCGCTTCTCGGCGCCAAGGAACATGTCCTTGAACTGGACCATGCCCGAGTTGGTGAACAGCAGGGTCGGGTCGTTGCCCGGCACCAGCGGGCTCGAAGGGACGTGTTCATGGCCCTTCGACTGGAAGAACTCGATGAATGCGGAACGGATTTCGGCGCTGGACTTCATGGGGGCCCTGAGGGAGTAACCGGGGAACGAAAGACCGGTGATTCTAGCGGAGCCGGAGCCGAGTCCACGCATGCAGGCCGACATCGGCAACCCGGCAGCGGCGGCGGCTCGCTTGCTCTACCATCCCGCCATGACCTTCCGCCTCGCCCTGGTCTTGCTGCTGCTGTGCTTCGGCGCCGGGGCGACCCGCGCCGAGGCATCGCGGCCGAGCACGGAACCGCCGGAGGTTGCCAGCTTGCGCAGCGATCGCACGCGTTCGGCCGAAGCGCTGCTGGTGGAAGCCGAGCGCTGGGGAGAATCCGCGGCAAACCGCCTGGCGAGTGGCTGGAGCAAGCTCGCGATGGGCGAGTTCTGCGACGAAACCGAGCAGCCCGAGCGCGCCTATGCGCTGCTCGACGAAGCCGCTGCCATCGCCGCCAGCGAACACGCCGACGATCTCGCTATCGCGGCGCGCAGCCGCCTCGCGTCGATGTACGCCAACCGCGGAGACGCAGCTCGCGCGGCGGTGGTGCTCGGCGAGATGGAGACGGTCGCGAAGGCGGCCGGCCGCGTGGATTGGCAGGCACTGTGGACGTACAACCGCGGCGTGCTGGAGCGCAAGCTCGGCCATTTCGACGCCGCCATCGGCTACTTCGACCAGTCTGCAGCGCTGGCGCTCGCTGGTCAGGATCGCCACCAGCAAGCGCGTTCACTGAACGCTCTGGGCCTGGTGCTGGCGCGCATGGGCAAGTTCGCCGACGCACTGGCGCACCACCACCAGGCGCTTGACCTCGCACGTGCCACCGGCGACTCATCGGAACTGGCACGCACCTACCGCATGCTCGGCTTCCTGCACCGCAACCTCGACGACGAGGAACTGGCCGCGCAGAACATCCGCGAGGCGCTCAAGCACCTCGGCCCGCGCGACGTGCGCGAAGGCATCGCATTGCGAGGCGAATTGTCGCGAGCGCTGCTGGAGTTGGGCCAGGTCGAGGAGGCAGCACGCTACGGCGAGGAGGCGGCCGATGCCTCGATCCAGCTTGGCAGCCCGCCGAACAAGGTCAATTCGTTCACCGCGCTGTCGGACGCGCGCCTCGCGCAGGGTCGCATCGACGAAGCCGCGGACTGGTCGCGGCGTGCGTTCGAGTTGTACGGCTCGGTCGCCATTCGCGACCAGGTGCAGATCCACGCCAATCGCATGCGCGTGGCGCGCGTGCGCGGCGCATTGGCCGACGCGCTGACGGAGGGGCGCGCGACAGTGGACGGCGCGCGCAAACTCGGCGACAAAGTGCTGGAACGCACCGCGCTCGACGAACTCTCCGATATCGAACTGGCCAACGGCGAGGTGGCTGCGGCGATGGCCACGCGCAAGGCCTTCCAGGAACTCGACAAGACCCTGGCAATCGATATCGCCGGGCGCCGCGTTGCCATTCTGGAAGGATCGCTGGCGGCGCAGCGCGCCGAGACCGAGCGCACCCTGCTGGCACGCGACAATCAGATCCAGGCGCTGCGCATCACCCGCCAGCGCATCGTCGGCGTCGGACTGATCGTGCTGCTCCTGCTGCTGGCCGGATTTGCCCTGCTGTCGCACCGGCGCTACCAGGAAACGCGCCGCCTGCATGCCGCCCTTGCCGAGAGTTCGGTCGAGCTGCAGCGCGTCGCCAACACCGACGCCCTCACCGGCATCGCCAACCGCGGCGCCATCGTCGCGCGCTTCGAGCAGGTGCTCGCGGCCATCCAGTCGCATCCGCAATCGCTGGCGGTGCTGCTCATCGACATCGACCATTTCAAGCGCATCAACGACCAGCACGGGCATCTCGCCGGCGACGTGGTATTGCGCGAGGCCGCCCAGCGCATGCGCGCGGCATTGCCGCCGGAAGCCCACTTCGGCCGCTGGGGCGGCGAAGAATTCATCGTCCTGCTCGAAGGCACCGAACCCAAGCGTGCCGCCGAGGTCGCCGAAGCGGTTCGCTCCTCGATCGACGGCGCACCGTTCCCGTACGGCGATGTTCGCATCCGCGCCAGCGTCAGCATCGGCGTGGCCGCCGCCGAATGTCCGGAACGCCGCGGCATCGACCGCCTGGTCGCCACCGCCGATGCCGCGCTGTACCGGGCCAAGAACGCCGGCCGCAATCGTGTGGAACGCGCCTCCCAAGTTCCGCAGCTAATCGCGTAAGTCCTTGATTTGCCTGTGGTGAGACAGGCAAAAATGACACAACATGGGCGTCAGGAAGGTTTCTTGATGCCGAGGGCGGCGAACAGTTCGAGTTGCTGGGGTGTGGTCGTGCCGATGCCGGTGAGGCTCTGTTTGCCGATGCGCACGCGATGCGTTTGCAGACGGCGCAGGAGTTCGAGAGTGGTCTTCGGGCTGTTGGTGTTGCCGTTCGCCTTCAGGCGCATGCGCATGACGCGGTAGAGGACGAGCGCGAGGAAGCAGATCAACGCGTGCGCGCGGATGCGATCTGGCAGTCGGTGGAAGACCGGTGCGATGTCGAGGTCGCTCTTGAGCACGCGGAAGCCGCGCTCGATGTCGGCGAGACTCTTGTAGCGGCTGACGACTTGTTCGGCGCTGAAGTCGCTGACGTTGGTCAGCAGCACCAGCTTGCCGTCGAAACGCTCGGCGTCGCTGATCGCGTGTTCGTCGACGCCGTAGCTGAAGCAATCGGCCTGATAGTCGGCCTTGATGTAGCGCGTCAGTTCGGCGTCCGCGACCGCCTGCTGGAAGCGCGTGTAGGCGCCGCGATCGCTGGCTTTGCGGCCGCGCGCGGTCTTGCCCTGATCCTGCGCATCGAGCTTGCTCACCAGTTTCTCGGCGAACGCCTCGATCTCGGTGATCCGCGCGCGGCGCTTCGCCGATTGCTCGGCCGCGCGTGCCGGATCGTGCGCGACCACCAGGCGATGACCCGCGAACTCGCCTTCGGCCAGACTGGCACGGTCGCGATCGAACGCGAGGGCATCCAGAGTCCCGCCGAGTTCGCGATAGCGCCGCGCCGGCACCGCCAGGATGAACTGCAACTTGCGCTGCGTGGCGTTGGCAACGGCGGCCAGTTCGGCAACGTTGTCCAAGCTCAGCAGGCCGCGGTCGGCAACGATGATCACGCGCTCGACATCGAAGCGCTTGAGCACCGAGTCCAGCATCGCCTTCAGCGTCTTGGTCTCCGACACGTTGCCGGCGTGCACGGTATGCATCAGCGGCAGACCTTCGGCCGACTGCACCACGCCGAGCACGAACTGGCGCTCGATGCCGCCAGTTTCCTTGTTCATGCCGAACGCGCGGAGATCGTTTGCGACCTCGCCCTCACCGTGAATGCGGATCGTGGTCAGGTCGTAGAACACCACCGACAGCTGTTGGTCGAGCATCGGCCGCAACTGCGCCGCAACGCGCGCTTCGACGGCCTCCGCCCGATCCATCAGTGCATCCATCGTGCGCAGCAGTTGATCGTGGGTGATGTCCTCGGGCATGCCGGGAATCGAGACGGTCTCAAGCCATTCCAGGCAGCCTAGCTTCGAGTCCGGCGCGCACAAGCGGTTGAACACCATCGCACGCACCATCGCCTCGGCATCGAAGGCTCGGCGCGATGAGCGCAACGCGCGCGTGATCGCCTCGCCGAACCCAAGCTCCGACCACAGCGCGTTCAACGCATAGACATCACCGAACGCCAGCGCCGTGTCGTACTCCGGCACCGGCGCCGAACTCGGCACACGGCCCAGCGCGCTGCAAGCCGTGGATCAAGGGATCCAGCTTCTTGTCCGACAACTGATCGAGGCGACCCAGATTCGCGACCACGCGCTGCCGCACTCCAGCTTCCGAGCGGAAGCCTTCGACGATCTGCAGATAACTGCGGCCACCGGAGCGAGTGATGCGCGTGTACATGTGCCAACCCTAACACAGTCAGAACCGCTTCGTAAGCCACTATCGCGCTCCGACGTGACACAACACGACCCTTCCGAAAACCCTCCCAAAATCGCGCCAAGTCGTTGACTCTATTGACCCTCACCGCCGAGCAAGGGCGAAATTTTTGGGTCCAACTGCGGAACTTGGGGCGCCTGAGACGGAAGCCCGCCCTCAGTCTTCGACTTCGGCGCGGGTGACGGCGCGGATCACCGCCGCGTCAAACCCGCGCGCGCCGAGCCAGGCGGCGCGCTTCTGACGCTCCTTGTAGTCGGCGGCCTCGGTGCCACGGAACTTGCTGGCGAATACGCGGCGCGCGATGGCGATCCAGTCGATTTCCGCCGTATCCAGCGCCGCGCTGGCGGCCTCGCGTACGATGCCATGGGTCGCCAGCTCGGCGCGGATTCGCAGTGGCCCGTAGCCATCGAGCGCTCGCCTGCGCACCAGCGACGCGGCGAAACGCTCGTCGCTCTGGTAGTTACGTTCGCCCATGTCGCCGACCACGTCGCCGGCCTCCTCGGCAGCGACGCCCTTCTGCTGCAGCTTGCGCTTCAATTCGCGCGCCGAATGCTCGCGCCGCGCCAGCAGGCCGAGCGCACGCTCACGAGGCGACTGGTCCGGGCGATGCTTGCCGGGCATCAATGTCACCCCCGCAAGCGATTCATTTGAATTGCCCTTCGCCATACTTGGAGAAGTAGTAATACACGCTCTTCTCAGCAATTGAGTAGCAGCGCTCCTTCATCTCGTCGCCACTCCAGACACGCTCTCGGAAAAAAAACGAGCCGCGATTGAATCGATCGCTGCAGCTGTTATGCAAATACTCCTTGTTCAACTGCCCAAACATCGCGATAGTAACAACGCGATCCAAAATGCTAGAATTGGCAGCAAAATCACAACCGTCGCCAAAACAAACAAAAGGAAATATCGACTGCTCTAGCATCGCTGTACGAAATCCAATAGCGTTCTTGCCTAGGCGCTCGATAGCATTACCTTTGGCCTGCTTGCCCTTTCCTTCTGCAGCTCGTAGATCATTTGTACCCTGATTCTTCTTCTCCGCAATCAAAATTGGGTACTTCTTCTTGTCCGCTGATACTAAAGAGAGAATCCCGCCATCCGGGCGCATGGCGGAAGAAGCGTGCGCACAGAAAAAATCAACATCCGGAAATGCTTGGCTAAGCCCCTCCACAACCGACTTTAGCAGCCATTGTCGCTCGTGATCAAATTCAACTCCAGGAAACTTCTCACGAAGTCTATCTCTGACGCCGCTAATGGCGATATCGAGCGACTTCTCTTGAATCTTAGATCGAGTATTAATTACCGTTCCAACACGTTGCTTTCTCAGCTCCTGCTTCTTCGCCACTAGCGCTTCTCCAGCAAGTACAGGAACTCTGTCACGTGCAACGACCGCCCCGACAAGTTTCTGCTACCGCGAAATGTGTTGTAGGCAGTTTCAAGCGTGGTCGTCGCACCCAAGGCAGAGAGTTTTTCCAAGAAACTACCGTGCGCAACAAATCCCTCAGAGTTGTACGAGATCAATACGAATTTGGACTTGCAACGCTCCACTGCATCGAATAGCGCTTCCTGAGCGAAGCCGCGCTTGTTGTATGCGGATCGGTTCCAGTTGACGGGTATTCCAGATACTTCACTGATTTCTTCTGGCCGCCTATAATCAGCCAACAAGTTCAACATAAAATAGTTGGAACCATATGGATGCTGGTTATACGGAGGGTCAAAATACGCGAGATCAAACTCGGTGGAAACACTATCTACCAGTGCGTTAGCGTCCTCTCGATGAATCGCCACGTCGCACTCGAAGCGCGAAAAAACCGGCATTGGCAATTCGATATCTCGCATAATTCTACTAAGTGCGTCCTGTCCGTTTCCACCGAACTGACCAATCCCGTTCCGAGATTTATAAAACCCCTTAAACACCCCCGACGTATTCGCGTGCACCGACGCCTTTGCCAGCAGCGGCGCTAGGAAGTATGGTTGCAGACTTCCCGGTAGAGCTGATATTTTTTGCCGCGCGGTATCGAGGTAACAAGCATTGCGGCGCGTATAAAACACTCTTTCGTCTGGCGCAATACAGTGGTCTTGGCTTGGAGCGTAGAGTTCTGCAATAAACCCGGGAGCGAAATCGCGTCTTATTTCGCTCGTCAACCAATTCAACGCATCTGCCAGATCATATCCATCAAGCTGTTTGCGATTACTGAGATAGCACGAATTGGTGACAAAACTGTAACGCTCCAAATCGTTGGCGGTGATGTGTTCCGCGTGCTGTTTGAAGTATCTGGAGACCACGCCGGTTCCGGAAAAAAGGTCCAGCAGCACCAATTTCTGCTTGGCCAACCGCCGCTTCACCTCCTCGACAGCGCGCCCAATGAACGGCAACAGCGCGCGCTTGTTGCCGATGTAGGTGATGATCTGGTCTTGGAGGAACTTCGAGTCCTCGATATCCAGTCCATCACCATTCAATGCTAACTGCTGCGGAACCGCCATTTCCTAACTCCCTACTTGACTCGCTCACGTCCTTCCGTTGCGCAGAACGCATTGTCTGATCAGGCTTCCTCGGTTTCCTCGGCGTCGGCGCCGCCGCTGATCGCGATCTTCGCGGTGAGCATCTTCGCGCGCAGCTTGGCGTCGATGTCGTTGGCCATGTCCGGATGCTCCTTCAGGAACAGCCGCACATTGTCCTTGCCCTGGCCGATGCGTTCGCCGTTGTAGGAATACCAGGCGCCGGATTTCTCGATCAGATTGTTGGCCACGCCCATCTCGATGATCTCGCCCTCGCGCGAAGTGCCTTCGCCGTACAGAATCTCGAACTCGGCCTGGCGGAATGGCGGTGCCATCTTGTTCTTGACCACCTTGACGCGGGTTTCTGCGCCGATCACTTCTTCGCCGCGCTTGACCGAACCGATGCGGCGGATATCCAGCCGAACCGAGGCGTAGAACTTGAGCGCATTGCCGCCGGTGGTGGTTTCCGGGCTGCCGAACATCACCCCGATCTTCATGCGGATCTGGTTGATGAAGATGACCATGCAATTGGACTTCTTGATGTTCGCGGTCAGCTTGCGCAGCGCCTGGCTCATCAACCGCGCATGCAGGCCGACGTGCGAGTCGCCCATCTCGCCCTCGATCTCGGCCTTCGGCGTCAGCGCCGCAACCGAGTCGACGACGACGATGTCGACCGCGTTCGAGCGCACCAGCATGTCGGCGATTTCGAGCGCCTGTTCGCCGGTGTCCGGCTGCGATACCAGCAGGTCCTCGATCTTGACGCCGAGCTTCTCGGCATAACCCGGATCGAGCGCGTGCTCGGCGTCGATGAACGCCGCAACGCCACCGGCGCGCTGGGCATTGGCGATCACCTGCAACGTCAACGTGGTCTTGCCGGAAGACTCGGGGCCGTAGATCTCGATCACCCGCCCGCGCGGCAAACCACCGATGCCAAGCGCGACATCGAGCCCGAGCGAACCGGTCGAGATTGCGTCGATCGCATCCGACTGGCGATCACCCATGCGCATGACCGTGCCCTTGCCGAACTGCTTGTCGATCTGCGCCAGGGCGGATTGCAGGGCGCGCTTCTTGTTGTCATCCATGGGGATGTCCTCGGGTCGAAGTGGAAGGGATGGATGCAGCCTCACACCCCGCATTCTCAGATCGCGAGACGGCCGCCCAATGATGCGCAAAGTATCCCACAGCCCGACGTGCCGCTTCGGTGATGATCTGACTTGGGCCTGCGAAATTTCGGGAATGTGGCCGGGGCGCACCGCCCCGCTCACCGCCCCGCCACCAACCGCTCCAAGCCTTCGAATGCCGCGGCGACGGTGGCGCGGCGGATGGCGTCGCGGTCGCCTTCGAAGTGGAACACCTGCGCGGTGGGCGGGTGGTGGCCGAAGCCCCAGGCGATCCAGACGGTGCCGACCGGTTTGTCGCGGGTGCCGCCGGTGGGCCCGGCAATGCCGGTGATGGCGACGGCCATGTCGGCGCGCGAGCGCGAGAGCGCGCCGCGCACCATCTCGACCACGGTCTCGCTGCTGACTGCGCCGTGCTGTTCCAGGGTCTGGCGCGGCACGCCGAGCATGGCTTCCTTGGCGTCGTAGCTGTAGGCGACGAAGGCGCAGTCGAACCAGGCGGAACTGCCGGGCACTTCGGTCACGACCTTGGCCACCCAGCCGCCAGTGCAGGACTCGGCGGTGGCAAGTTTCAAGCGTGCTTCGAGCAGGCGCGCACCGAATTCGGCGGCACGCGCATGCAGTTCGGCATCGGCAAGTTCGGCAGCGGGCTTCATCGGCGCAGTATGCCAGCCACGCGCGCGGCGATCACGGCCGGGCCGCTGCAGCCGGTATCGCCGTCAGGCGCTGCGCCAGTTGCACCGGATCGAGATAGCCACCGAGCACCGAGCCGTCGCTGGCGATGATCGTCGGCGTACCGAGCCTGGCGAGCTTCTGCCCGAGCTGCATGGTTTCGGTGATCGGATGCGCGCATGCCTTGCGCTGGTCGGCCGGCAACTCCCTGCCGACATGCTCGCCGTCAACGCGTCCTGGCGATCGACCGCGCACCAGACATAGCCGGCCTTGTCATACGAAGCCGACGGCTGGCCGGCACGCGGGAACATCAGGTAGTCGACGGTGATGCCGGCGGCGTTGATCGCCGACATCTCCTTGTGCAGCTTGCGGCAGTAGCCGCAGTCGACGTCGGTGAAAATGGTAATGCGATGCTTCTCCTCGGCGGCAGCAAAGCGGATGCGCTTCTCCTCGCCCACCTTGGCCAGCGCCGCGCGACGCAACCCGTTCTCGGTGCTCGCGGTCAGGTCGGCGCGCCGTTGTGCGTCATACAAGCGCCCCTGCAGCAGGTGCTGGCCATCGGCGCCGACGTAGAGCACCTCGCCATTGGCCACCACTTCGAACACGTCCGCCATCGCCGCCGGTTGCACCGACTCGATCACCGCATTCGGCAGCAGCCGTTGCACTGCGGCGCGCACCGCCGCCTCGTCCGCCTGCGCTGCGCCCGTGACCAGCGCCAGGGCCAGCATCGTCCACTGCTTCATGATTTGCTCCGTGCACCGCCTTCCAATCGAGGCCAGCCTGCGACTCGGCACGCGCGCACAAGTTCCGCGTGCGCCACGGTATCGAGGTCGATGCACCCGCCCCGGCGCGGCTACACTGCGCGGCCCCGTTCCCTGACCGCGTCTCCCGTGTCCGACGATTACTCCCAGCACACCCCGCTGATGCGCCAGTACTTCCGCGCCAAGGCGGAATTCCCGGACACGCTGGTGTTCTTCCGCATGGGCGACTTCTACGAGTTGTTCTACGACGACGCGCGCAAGGCGGCGCGCCTGCTCGATGTCACCCTGACCCAGCGCGGCCAGTCGGCCGGTCAGCCGATCCCGATGGCCGGTGTGCCCTACCACGCGGTCGAGGGTTATCTCGCCAAGCTGGTGAAGCTCGGCGAATCGGCGGCGATCTGCGAGCAGATCGGCGACCCTGCACTCGCCAAGGGCCTGGTCGAACGCAAGGTGGTGCGCGTGATCACGCCAGGCACGCTCACCGACGAGGCTCTGCTCGAAGAACGTCGCGACAACCTGCTGGTGTCGCTGACTCGCGCTGGCGAGCGCACCGGCCTGGCCTGTGTCGATGTCGCCGGTGGCCGCTTCACGCTCGGCGAGATCGACGGTGAAGCGGCGCTGCTCGCCGAACTGGCACGCCTGGCACCGGCCGAGACCCTGCTCGACGAGAACGTGCGCTGGCCAGACACCGTGATCGCGATGACCGGCACGCGCCGACGCCCGCCCTGGCACTACGAACACGACAGCGCCGAGCGCGCGCTCTGCGAATTCTTCGCCACCCGCGACCTGCGTGGCTTCGGTTGCGCCGACTTGAAACTCGCGGTCGGCGCCGCCGGCGCATTGCTCGCGTATCTGAAGGACACCCAGCGATCGGCCCTGCCGCACCTGACCCGGCTCGCGGTCGAATCCAGCGACGACACCATCGCGATGGATGCGGCCACGCGCCGCAACCTCGAACTCGATGCACAGACCAGCGGTCGCAGCGGCGCGACGCTGTTCTCGGTGATCGACAGCACGGTCACGCCGATGGGTGGTCGCATGCTGCGGCGCTGGCTGCATCGGCCGCTGCGCACTCGCACCGTACTGCAACTGCGTCACCAAGCCATCGCGGCGCTGATCGAATCCGGCCAATTGCACGCACTGCGCGAACTGCTGCGCAGTATCGGCGACATCGAACGCATCCTCACCCGCGTCGCGTTGCGTTCGGCGCGGCCGCGCGACCTGTCCACGCTGCGCGACGCACTGCGTCTGGCACCCAATCTGCAGCGGCAATTGGCGGCGATCGACAGCCCGCGCCTGCATGCGCTCGGCACGCAACTCGGCCGCCATGACGACAGCGCCGACCTGCTCACCCGCGCCATCCTCGAACAGCCACCGGTGCTGCTGCGCGACGGCGGTGTGCTGCGCGAAGGCTTCGATGCCGAACTCGACGAACTGCGCCTGCTGTCGACGAACGCCGACCAGTTCCTGATCGACCTCGAAGCGCGCGAGCGCGCCGCCAGCGGCATCGCGACCCTGAAGGTCGGCTACAACCGCGTGCACGGCTACTACATCGAGATCAGCCACGCGCACGCCGAGCGCGCGCCGACGCATTACACGCGCCGACAGACGATCAAGGGCGCCGAGCGCTACATCACCGAGGAGCTGAAACAGTTCGAGGACAAGGTGCTCTCCGCCAAGGAACGTGCGTTGATGCGCGAGAAGGCGCTGTACGAGCAAATCCTCGACGCGCTGAACACGCGTCTGGAAGCGCTGCGCGAAGCCGCGGCCGCGTTCAGCGAAGTCGATGTGCTGGCCGCGCTCGCCGAGCGCGCGCAGGCATTGAATTGGACGATGCCGGAACTAATCGACGCTCCGGGCATCGACATCACGCGCGGCCGCCATCCCGTCGTCGAATCGGTGCGCAGCGACCCATTCGAACCGAACGGGCTGCAGCTTGATCCGTCGCGGCGCATGCTGGTCATCACCGGTCCGAACATGGGCGGCAAGAGCACCTACATGCGCCAGGCCGCGTTGATCGTGCTGCTCGCGCATATCGGCAGCTTCGTGCCGGCCGATGCGGCGCGCATCGGGCCGATCGACCGCATCTTCACCCGCATCGGCGCCGGTGACGACCTCACCGCCGGGCAATCGACCTTCATGGTCGAGATGAGCGAGACCGCGAACATCCTGCACAACGCCAGCGAACACAGCCTGGTGCTGATGGACGAAGTCGGGCGCGGCACCAGCACCTACGACGGCCTCGCGCTCGCGTTCGCCTGCGCGGTGCACCTGGCCAGCACGAACCGCGCCTACACCCTGTTCGCGACGCACTACTTCGAGCTCACTGCGCTCGCCGGCGAAATCGACGGCGTCGCCAATGTGCATCTGGATGCGGTCGAACACGGTGACTCGCTGGTGTTCCTGCACGCGGTGAAGGACGGTCCGGCTAATCGCAGCTTCGGCCTGCAAGTTGCGGCACTCGCCGGCGTGCCGAAGCCGGTGATCAACGCCGCGCGTGCGCGCCTGCTGGCGTTGGAAGCGAGACCGCCGGAGCAGCACGCGCCCGCCGTTGCGGCCGAGCAACCGCGGCAGTTCGGCTTGTTCGATGCCACGCCGCCGGCGCTCGACGCGTTGCGCGCGCTCGATCCGGACAGCATGAGCCCGCGCGATGCGCTCGAAGCGCTGTATCGACTGAAGTCCCTGGTGCGCTGACGCCGCGCCGATTCCCGGAACCCGCCATGAGCCTCGACGAACTCCGACTACAGATCGACTCGATCGACCAGCAACTGGTCGAGCTGCTGGTCGCGCGCAGCCGCGTCACCGCCGCGATCGGTGCCTACAAGCGCGAACGCGGACTGGCGCTGTATGTGCCCGAACGCGAGTCGGAACTGCTCGGCGCGCGCCGCGAACAGGCGCGCGCGGCCGGCGCCGATCCAGACCTGGTCGAGGACGTGTTGCGCCGGGTGATGCGCGGCTCGTACAGCTCGCAGGAGACCTCATTGCCGGCGGTGGGCGATGTGCGCACACCGGTGGTGATCATCGGCGGCCGCGGCGCCATGGGTCGGCTGATGGCGAGTCTGTTCGAGCGCGCCGGCTACGTCGTGCGCGTGATCGACACCGACAACCTCGACGAACTCGCGGAGGCGGTCGCCGACGCCGGAATGGTGGTGGTCTCGGTGCCGATCGACCGCACCGCACAGGTGATCGCCGCGTTGCCGAAACTCCCGCCCGACTGCGTGCTCTGCGACATCACCTCGGTCAAGCAGATTCCGCTCGCGGCGATGCTCGAAGCGCATGCCGGGCCGGTGGTTGGCCTGCACCCAATGTTCGGCCCGGACGTGCGCAGCCTGGTCAAGCAGGTGATCGTCGTCTGCCCGGGCCGCGACGCGACGCGCTGCGACTGGCTGCTGCGTCAGCTCGAAGCCTGGGGCGGCCTGCTGCGTGATGAGTCCCCCGCCGCGCACGACCAGGCGATGCAGATGATCCAGGCGATGCGCCACTTCACCACGATCGCCTATGGCGTGTTCCTGAGTCGGCAGCCTGCGGACCTGGAACAACTGCTGCGCCTCAGTTCGCCGATCTACCGGCTCGAACTGGCGATGGTCGGGCGCCTGTTCGCGCAGAGCCCGATGCTTTACACCGACATCATGCTGCAGGCCGAACACCTGCCCGACCTGATTTCCGAATACCGCCACGCGCTCGATGAATTGCTCGCGCTGGTGCGCAATGAGGATCGCGACGGGCTGATCGCGCGCTTCCGCGACGTGCAGTCCTACTTCGGCGAACTCGCGCCAAGGCTGCTGGCCGAGAGCGCCGAGCTGCTGCGCAAGATGCATGATGCCCAGGGGGCGAAGGCGGTTTGAATCGCGGCCAGTTCGGAATCGCGGCTTGGAAGCCGCTCCCACTGGCGGAGAAATAGTGGGAGCGGCTTCCAAGCCGCGATGCCTGACAGCCGCTCCTACTGGCGCTGCGATGCGCTACCGTTGCCCCGGCCGAGCCAGGAGGGCCGATGCCGCACGACATCAACCTGATCACGACGATCGCCGCCAGCCTTGGCCTGGCGACCCTGCTCGGGCTTGGCGCGGCGCGGCTGCGGATGCCGCCGATGATCGGCTACCTGCTCGCTGGCGTGATTCTCGGCCCGGCCACGCCCGGGTTCGATGCCGATCTCAAGCTCGCGTCGCAGCTGGCCGACATCGGCATCATGCTGATGATGTTCGGCGTCGGCCTGCACTTCTCGATCGACGATCTGCTCGAAGTGAAGCGCATCGCCATCCCCGGCGCGCTGGTGCAGATCAGCGTGTCGGGCGCGCTCGCCACCCTCGCCGGCCATGCCTTCGGTTTGCCCTGGCTCTCGGCCGCCGTGTTCGGGCTGTCGCTGTCGGTGGCGAGCACGGTGGTGGTGCTGCGCGCGCTCGAGTCACGGCATCTGCTCGACACCCACACCGGCCGCATCGCGGTCGGCTGGCTGGTAGTCGAGGACGTGGTCATGATCCTGGCGCTGGTGCTGCTGCCGCATCTCGGCTCCATCTTCGGCGAGGGCAGCAGCGCCGGGCTCGGTACGGCGCTGGCGTGGACCCTGCTGAAGCTGGTCGCGTTCGTGCTCTCGATGCTGGTGATCGGTAAGCGCGTGCTGCCGCGCTTGTTGTGGATGATCGGCGGCACCGGTTCCCGCGAGCTGTTCACCCTGAGCGTGATCGCGATCGCGCTCGGTGTGGCGTTTGGCGCGTCGAAGCTGTTCGATGTCAGCTTCGCGCTCGGCGCGTTCTTTGCCGGCATGATGATGCGCGAATCGGAGTTCAGCCATCGCGCCGCGGACGAATCGCTGCCACTGCGCGACGCCTTCGCCGTGCTGTTCTTCGTTTCGGTCGGCATGCTGCTCAACCCGGCCACGCTGGTCGAGCAACCATTGCACATCGCAGTCGTGGTCGCGCTGATCGTGTTCGGCAAGTTCGCGGTGGCGACGATCACCGTGCGCGCGCTCGGTTATCCGCTGAACACCGCGCTCACCATCGGCGCGGTCGATGCGCAGATCGGCGAGTTCTCGTTCATCCTGTGTGCCATCGCGATCAGCGCCGGCCTGCTGCCGGAAAGCGCGCGGCAACTGGTGGTCGCTGGCGCGCTCATCACCATCGCGTTGAACCCGCTGTTGCTGCGCGGCATCGCGCCCTTGCAGGAATGGGTGCGCTCGAAGTCGCGACTGGCGCGCTTCATGGAACAAAGCGCCGACCCGCTGGCCGAACTGCCGATGAGCACCGACCAGCGCCTGCTCAGCGGCCAGGTGGTGATCGTCGGCTTCGGCCGCGTCGGCCGCCGTCTGGCCGAGCGACTGCGCGCGGAGGGCATCCCGTTCGTGGTCGCCGACCAGAACCGCGAACGCATCGAAGCGCTGCGCGCGCAAGGGCTGCCGGCGGTTTCCGGCGACGCCACCGAACCAGCCACCCTGATCCAGGCCCACGTCGCGCGCGCCGCGATGATG
Source organism: Lysobacterales bacterium (assembly GCA_016703225.1). Classification (NCBI taxonomy): domain Bacteria; kingdom Pseudomonadati; phylum Pseudomonadota; class Gammaproteobacteria; order Lysobacterales; species Lysobacterales bacterium. The sequence continues at coordinate 177,431 of JADJCM010000010.1, read as the reverse complement.
GTGGTGGCGCTGCCCGATGCCATCGATGCGCGCAAGATGATCGAGGTCGCCAAACTGCTGAACCCGAAGATCCTGTGCGTGGTGCGCACGCATAGCGACGACGAAGCCGAACTGCTGCGCGCCGAGCGCGTCGGCGAGGTATTCATGGGCGAACAGGAACTCGCGCGCGCCATCGGTGAGCATGTGGTTGGGGAGATGCAGCGGCTCCGGCCGTTGTAGGAGCGACCCCGGTCGCGACCGGAGACGCCGTCCACCCGATGTTCGCGACGCAGCGTGATCGCGTTGATCGCGCGTTGCGGCGGGTGGATCGCGCCGTGATGGTCGCGCGTCGCGGCGTGGTTATCGCGCCGTGATGGTGGCGCGTCGCGGCGTGGTTATCGCGCCGTGATGGTGGCGCGTCGCGGCGGGTTGATCGCGCCGTGATGATGGCGCGTCGCGGCGGGTTGATCGCGCCGTGATGATGGCCGTTGATCGCGCCGTTGCCGGCGCTCCTACAAACGGCCCCGATGCCGCGCGCTGTTTGTAGGAGCGCCGGCAACGGCGCGATCCGGGGTCACGATATGCGGCGACACCCCGTCCGCGCCGCGATCATCGGTCGCCACCCGTCCCCATCCATCGGTACGCGCGCCCATCGACACACAAACCCGCACGTTCCGGATTGCGTCGCACGTATTCGACCGCGGCATCCAGCTCGTGATCATTGCGCAACGCGCGATCATGAAAGCCGCGCGCCCAGAATTTGCCGCGGCGCTGCATGACCCGGTTGGCATCGATGCCGGTGCTGGTCTTGAAATGGTTCATCAGCGACGACAGCGACGTGTGGTCACCCAGCTGGACCACCCCGTGCCAGTGATCCGGCATCAGTACCCACGCGAGCAGCACGGCATCGCGAAATAGCGCGTCATCCCCGTGCCGTGCAGCAACCGCAGCGGCCACCTGTGGCCCGCTGAACCAAGGCTCCCGGTCGGCGGTCACCGTCGTCACCAGATAACACCAGCCGCTCATCGAGGAACGGCCGCGTCGCAAGGCGGCATGGCCGCGTCGTTCGAAATATGGGTTCATGCCGCCAATGTCGCCGACCTGGACCGCGCCCGGCATCAGGCGATGGCGGAATGGCGCATGCGAAATTTCGGATGGCGCATTGCGGTGGGTGGATCGCGCCGTGATGATCGCGCGTTGCGGCGGGTTGATCGCGCCGTGATGGTGGCGCGTCGCGGCGTGGTTATCGCGCCGTGATGGTGGCACGTCGCGGCGTGGTTATCGCGCCGTTGCCGGCGCTCCTACAAACGGCCCCGACGCCGCGCGCTGTTTGTAGGAGCGCCGGCAACGGCGCGATCCGGGTCGCGACAATCCCCCATCCACGCCGCGATCCGGGTTCGCGACACCCCCCCATCACCGCCGCGATGTCGCGATCAAACCCCCACCACCAACCGCGCCACACAGCCCTTTGCATCGCGGCGATTTTCCAGCGTGAGCGAGCCGCCGTGGCCTTCGGCGATCTGGCGGGCGAGCACGAGTCCGATGCCGCTGCCCCCAGGTTTGGTGGTGAAGAACGGCACGAACAGGTTGTCGGTGGCGGCGAGGCCGGGGCCGCTGTCGATGATCTCGATGGCGAGCAGGCGCTCGCCGGCGGCAGAGGCTTCGGCGTCAAGGCGCGCGACCAGTTGCACTTCGCCCTGCTGCTGCATCGCCTCGGCGGCGTTCTTGAGCAGGTTGATCAGCGCCTGTTCGATCTGATCGGGATCGATCGACACGCTGAGATCGTGCACGGCGTCGCAGTCACAGCGAACGCGGCTGCCCTGCTGCAATTGCGCGACCCGCTGCAGCAGCGCGCCGATGTCGGTATCGCGCTTGGCCGGCGGCGGCAGCCGCGCCAGTGTCGTGTAACCGAGCATGAAGCGCGTCAAGGCCTCGGCGCGATCCTCGATCAGGGCGAGGCCGGTAGCGAGATCCTCGCGCCAGTCCTCGGGCAATTGCTCGCGCGAGGTCATGCCGCGCAGCGTGCCGGCCATCGACTTGATCGGCGCCAGCGAATTGTTGAGTTCATGCCCGAGCACGCGGATCAGGCGTTGCCAGGCCTGGCGTTCCTCTTCGCGCAGTGCGCGGCTGAGGTCGGTCACCACGATCAACTCATGCGGCAGGCCGCCTTCGCGGAAGGTGCTGCGGCGCACGTCGAAGCGGCCCTCACCACCGGGGAAGCTGCGGCGCAGGGTCTGCGCGCCTTCGACCGCCAGGCAATCGGCGAGGTCGAGCTCTTCGGCGCTGCGGCCTTCGGCATCGCGCGGGTGCCGGCACAGCAGGCGCGCGCCGGCGGGGTTGATCAGGCGCAGGTTGCGGTGCACGTCGAACGCGAACACCGCGATGTCGATTTCGGCAACGACCTTGGACAACAGGGCCATCGTCTCCTCGACGCGCAGGCGCTGCTCGCGCAGCGTCTGCGACAGCGCGTTCACCTCCCAGATCACTTCGCCGATGGCATCGCCGCGTCGCCCGCGCGAACCGCGCAGCGAGTAGTCGCCCTCGCGCAGCGCTTCGAGCAGGTTCGACAGCGTGTACAGCGGGAACACCACGCGCGCGCGCAGCCGCAGGGCCAGCAGCAGCGAGATCAGCACCAGCGGAATCAGCAGCATCAGCCAGTGCTCGCGCGCAGTCGCTGAGCCAACCAGCAGCAGCGCAGCCACCAATGGCGGCAGCAGGATCGCGAGACCGGAGAGCAGGACCTCGCTCTCGTAGCTCAGTCGCGGCTTGCGCCCTGCTTCGTGGTTGACGCCAGGCACCAGGCGCATGTCAGTCGCCGCGCAGGCCGTACTTTTCGAGGCGCCGATAGAGCGCGCCGCGGCTGAGTCCGAGCAGGCCGGCGGCCTTCAGCACGTTGCCGCCGGTGCGATCGAGCGCGTTGCGGATCATCGCCTCCTCGGCCTGTTCGATGGTCGCGTCGTCCGCAGCCACCGCGCCTGCAGCCTTCGCCACCGGCGGCAGGCTCGGATCGAGCGCGAAGTCCTCGATGGTGTCGCCGACGGTCATCAGCACCGCGCGTTCGACCAGATGCCCGAGTTCGCGCACATTGCCCGGCCAGTGGTAGGCCTCGAGCTGACGCAGGGCCGAGGGCGCGACACGCAGTTCGGGCCGGCCGTAACGTTCGCCGAAACGAGCGAGGTAGTGCGCGGTCAGCGCAGCGATGTCCTCGCGGCGCTCACGCAACGGCGGCAAGCGAATTTCGACGGTGTTGAGCCGAAACAGCAAGTCCTTGCGGAAACCGCCCGAGTTCACCAGCGCGGCGAGATCGGCATTGGTCGCCGACACCACGCGCACGTCGACCTGGACTGTGCGCGAGGAGCCGACGCGTTCCAGTTCGCGGTCCTCGAGCACGCGCAGCAGCTTGGGCTGCTGCGAGGGCGGGATGTTGCCGATCTCGTCGAGGAACAGCGTGCCGCCGTCGGCGACTTCAAAGCGGCCGACGCGATCGGACTTGGCATCGGTAAACGCGCCCTTGACGTGGCCGAACATCTCGGCCTCGAACAGGTGCTCGGGCACGCCGCCCATGTTGACCTTGATGAAGGGGCGGTCGCTGCGCCGCGAGGCCTCGTGCAGGTGCTTGGCGATCACGCCCTTGCCGGTGCCATTGTCGCCGGTGATCAGCACGTTCGCATCCGACGGCCCAACGCGGCGGATCATCTCCAGCACCGGCTGCATCGCTTTCGACTGCGCGATGAACCCTTCCGCCTCGTCGCCGCGCAGATAACTGTTTTCGGCATCGAGCTGGGCGACGCGCCGCTGCGCCTGGCCGAGCGCGATCTGGTTGCGCAGGATGGTCAGCAGGCGGTGATTGTCCCAGGGCTTCTCGACGAAGTCGGCGGCGCCGTGACGCATCGCCTGCACCGCCAGATCGATCGTGCCCCAGGCGGTCATCACCACGATCGGCAGTTGCGCTTCGAGCGTGCGCAACTGCTGGATCAGATCGATGCCTTCGCGGCCCGAGGTGGTGTCGCGGCTGTAATTCAAATCAAGCAGCGCGCAGGCGAAATGCTGGCGCCTCACTGCCGCGACCGCGGCCTCGGGGTCGGACACGGTCACGCAGGCCAGGCCCTCGGCCTTGAGCATCATGCGCAGGGCCTCGAGCACATCGCGCTGGTCGTCGGCGATCAGGATGGGGAGTTGGGACATGGCGGGATGTTATGCGATTGGCAGCTTGCGCGCGGTGTTCCGTTCGCCCTGAGCCTGTCGAAGGGCGCCTGCGGAAGATCCGCAATCTGCGGGTTCGAAGCCTCGGTCTTCGACAAGCTCAGACCGAACGGGCCTGTTGGGCATTCTGCACACTCGCATTGAGCGCGGTGTTCCGTTCGCCCTGAGCCTGTCGAAGGGCGCCTGCGGAAGATCCGCAATCTGCGGGTTCGAGGACTCGGTCTTCGACAAGCTCAGACCGAACGGGCCTGTTGCGCATTCTGCACACTCGCATTGAGCGCGGTGTTCCGTTCGCCCTGAGCCTGTCGAAGGGCGCCTGCGGAAGATCCGCAATCTGCGGGCTCGAGGACTCGGCCTTCGACAAGCTCAGACCGAACGGGCCTGTTGGGCACGCTGCACACCCGCACCGTGCTCACTTCACGCCTCCGTCAACCAGCCATCGAACAGACTCACCACCCGCTTGGCCATCTTTGCGTAGGCCTCGTTGTGGGTGACCTGCACGATGGTGGTGCCCTCGCGATTCAACTGCTGCAGCAGGTCCATGATCATCTGGCCCTGGCTGGAATGCAGCGCACCGGTCGGTTCGTCGGCGAGCAGCAGGCGCGGGCGCGCGATCACCGCGCGCGCCACCGCAACCAGTTGCTGCTGGCCGCCGGAGAGCTGGTTCGGATACAGGTCCTTCTTGCCGACGATCTGGAAACGATCGAGCGCGTCGCCGACACGCGCCGCGCGCTCCTTGGCCGGCACGTCGCGGTATTGCAGCGGCAGATCGAGGTTCTCGGCGACGGTCAGGTCATCGATCAGGTGATAGTGCTGGAAGATGAAGCCGACCTTGTCGCGCGCGAACGCCTGGCGCTGCTTCGCAGCCATCGCGTGCACCTGCTGGCCGTCGAAGCGGAACTCGCCGCTCCAGTCGTGATCCATCATGCCGAGCACGTTGAGCAGGCTGGTCTTGCCCGAGCCGGAGGGACCGGTGATGCTGACGAAATCACCCTCGCCGATGTCGAGCTTGATGTTGCGCAGCACCCAGCTGCGCCCGGTCGCGATCGGATAGGAACGTTCGAGATTGCGCAGTTCGATCATGGGGATACTCATTCGTAACGCAGCGCCGCCATCGGCGATGCGCGCAGCCCGGCGCGCCGGGAACCAGCTCGCGGAGAAGATTGCCAGCGCCAGCACCAGTGCGGCGGCGACGAAGGCGGTGACATCACCGACCTGCAGGCCGAACACCAGCCCCGACACCGCCATCGCCAGCGCGATCGAGGCCACCAGGCCGATGAACAGGCCAATGCCGCCGAGGCGCAGACCGCGACCCAGCACGTCGCGTTCGATGCGCGCCGGGGTGGCGCCCATCGACAGGCGCACGCCGATCTCGCGCGTGCGGCTGGCCACGAAATACGCAATCAGGCCATAGGTGCCGATGCCGGCCAGCAGCAGGCCGAGCACGCCAAGCGAACCGGCGACGCCGCTGGCGATGCGCTGCGGCAAAAGGTTCAATGCGACCGTATCGCTCAGCGCGTGCACGCTCGGCTTGGGCAGGTTGGCATCGACGCGTGCGAACGCATCGCGGACGATGCGCGCCACTTCGTTGTGTGCCAGCGTCGAATGCACCAGCAGTGAATACTGCGCGAACTCGTGCTGGCTGGCCGGCAGGTACATGAATGGTCGCTCGTCCTCGCTCAGATTGGTGTAGCGGCTGTTCGCGGCGACACCGATGATGCGCAGCTGCCCGCCTTCGACACCGTCGAACTTGACGCTGCGCCCGATCGCACTTTCGGCACCGAACAGCGACTGGGCGAGCAGTTCGTTGACGATCACCACCTTGTCGCTGGTGCGGGTGTGGGCGTCACCGAACGACTCGCCGCTGACGCGGAGATCAAGCGTGCGGAAATAGTCGGCGGAGACCACATTGGCCGCGGCATACCGCACCGGCTCGGGCAGGCTCTCGTCGCCAAGTGCACCGAGCACCATGGTCGAGCCGGACAACGGCACCATGCGCGCGTGGCTGGCACTGTCGACGCCCGGGCTCGCGCGCACGGCGGCGGCGATCTCGTTCGCAACCTGCTGCTGCTTCGCGCTGTCGTAGCCGGTCGGCTCCAGATCCATGTCGGCGGTGTACACACCGTCTACGCGGAAGCCGAGTTCGACCGCGTGTGCGCGATCGAGCGCGCGCAGGAACAGCGCCGAAGCGACCAGCAGCACGAGCGTCAGCGCCACCTGCGCGACCACCAGCAGTTCACGCGTGCGGCTGCGCGAGGCGACGATGCCACGCGAGGCTTCGGCCATGCGCGAACGCACGCTGCGCCAGGCCGGCCACATGCCGAACACCAGGGCGGCAACCACCGCCGCCGCGGTCGACGCCAGTAACGGCCGCAGGCCGAGATCGAACGACACCTCGATCGGGAACGGCGTCGGCAGCGCGCCGAGATCGACCGCGCCGAGCAGGACGCGCGCGATCAGCACGCCGAACCCGGTTGCGATCACCGCCAGCAGCAAGGATTCGTTGAACAGCATCTGCATCAGCCGCCAGCGACCGGCGCCGAGCGCGCTGCGCACCGACAGTTCTCCGGCGCGCACCTCGCCGCGGGCGAGCATCATGCTGGCGACGTTTACGCAGGCGATCAGCATGACCAGCCCGACCAGCGCCAGCATCACACCACTGAACAGAGCAAGCCTGGCGGCGCCCTCCGCAGGCAACGGACCCAGCGGTAATGCGTTCATGGTCTGCTCCTCTCGCCGCGGGTTCGGATGCAGCTTGTTGAAGGCCACGTAACGCGCGCGCAGCTCGGCCTCGGCCTGCGCCAGTGTGATGCCCGGCTTCAGTCGCGCTGCGGAGAGCAACCAGCTGGCATTGACGGCATCGAGCAGGTCGCCGTTGGAGGGCTGCACCTGGCGCTGCATCGACAGCGGCACGTAGACATCCGGCAGGAGCGGAGAAACGTGGCTGCGGAATTCGGGCACGGTCACGCCGATCACGGTGAAGGCCTGGCCATTCAGCGTGACCGCGCGTCCGACGATGCCGGGGTCGCCACCGAAATGCTTCTGCCAGGCAGCATGGGTGATCACCGCATGCGGACTGGCGCCGCGCTTGCCATCAGCCTGCGCCGAGAACAGCCGACCCAGCTGCGCCTGCACGCCGAGCAACTCGAAGTAGTTCTCGCTGACGATGAAGCCGAAGGCCCGCGTCGGCTCCTTGCCCGCCACCAGGTTCACCGGCAGCAGGGTCCAGCCGAACATGCCTTCGATCGTCGGCGAAGGTTCGTTGAACACGCGCAGCAACGGCGCCGAGAGGGTGTCGAGGCCGCCGTCGCTGCCGCGCCCGGTCTCGATCATCCGCTGCGGTTCATGGATGCCGCGCACGGGTTCGAGCAGCAAGGCGTTGGCGGCGGCGAACAAGGCGGTGATCGCACCGATCGACACCGCCAGCGCGCCGATCGCAAACGCGCTCGACCACGGTTGCTTGAGGATCTGGCGCAGGCCGGAACGCAGGTCGTTCATCAGGTTCATGAGAAGGCTCCGGTTCATTCGCTGCGCAGCGCTTCGCTCGGCGCGATGCCGAGGGCGCGGCGGGTGGGGACCAGGACCGACACCACGCCGGCCAGGGCGACCAGTGCAATGACGCTGCCGAATATCAGGGGATCGAAGGGATCGAGGCCGAGTGAGGTCCGCGCCAGCAGCATCGCCCACGGCACGCCGAGACCCACGCCGAGCGCAAGTCCGAACAGCAACAGGCGCGCACTGTCGCCGGCCACCGCGGTCACGACCTGGTGCGCATTGGCACCGATGGCGCGACGCACGCCGATCTCGCGAGTGCGCGCCTGCACGACCTGGGCGAGCACGCCGAACAGCCCGGCGCCGGCCAGCAACAAGCCGACGGCACCGAACACGCCGAACAGACCTGTCAGGAAGCGATCGCCGACGCGATCGGCAGCCAATGCCGCATCGAGCGTGCGCACCCAGTACACCGGCGTGTCGGCATCGACCTCGCGCACGATTTCGGCCAGTCGCGGCGCGAAGGCCTCGGCGGCACCCGCGGTCTTGACGGCCACGGTCGCGAACCGCACCGGCGACTGCCGCATCGGCAACAGCACGCTCGGCTGCGGGTCGTCATCGACATCCTCGAGGGTCAGGTTGCGCACCACGCCGATCACGGTGATCCACGGTGCGGCCGGGTCCTGGCCGAGCTTGAAGCGACGCTGCAGCGGATCAAGGCCGGGCCAGTAGCGGTCCGCGAATCGCTGGTCGACCGCCGCAACGGGCAGGCTGTCGGCGGTATCGCGTGCATCCGGCAAACGCCCGGACAGCGTTCGCTGGCCATAGGTCGCGCCAAAGCCGTCATCGATCGCGGCGCGCGCCACTTCGTCGCGCGTCGCCTCCGGATCCTGGCCTTCGATCAGGACTTCGGTGTGGCCGCTCATCAGGCCCGGCATCGCTTCGGCAACCGTGGCCGCGTCGACGCCGGGTTCGGCGCGCAGGCGCTCGCCGATGCGTTCGAAGAAGGCCGCCTGTTCGCTCCCGCCAGGGTATTGCTCGGGAAAAATGCCGACACGAGCGGTCAACAGGGCGGTTGCCGGCGTATCGAGGCCAAGATCGGCACGCGAATGTGCATCCAATTGCCGCCATGCCATGCCGGCGCCAATCAGCAACACGCATGAGAACGCGACCTGGGCGACGATCAGGGTGCGCGCAATCCGGGACGCGCCGCCACCGGCACGTCCGTGTTCGTTCATGGTCCGATGCAGTTCGAAGCCGGAGGCGCGCAGGCCGGGCATCAGCCCGGACAGCACCGTCGTCAGCGCAGCGATGGCGACCCCGAACCCGGCGACGCGTGGCGTCATCGTGAAGTCGACCCAATACGCGGGACCGTCGCCGGCCTCGACAAACATGCGCATCGCGTACACCCCGGCCCAATGCGCGATCACCAGCGCGATCACGGTGGCGACCGCCGACAGCACCAGGGTCTCCGCCAGCAAGGCCGTCATCAGTCGCAGGCGGCCGGCGCCGATGGCAGCACGCAGTGCCAGTTCGCGGCTGCGCTGGCTGAGCAGCGCGATTTGCAGGTTGGCGACGTTGGCGCAGGCGACCAGCAGCACCGACAGCGCCGCCAGCAACAGGATCGAAGCGATCGTGCGCGTGTGCGGATTGACGAAACGGTAGGTCGCCGGCTGCGAAGCAAGATGCACGTCGCGCCGCGTTTCCGGCGCCTGCGCCTGCAGGCGCTGCCAGACCGTCTGCAGTTCCAGCGCGGCCTCATCCAGGGTCGCCCCCGGACGCAGGCGCGCGATCACGTCGGGCTCGCCCTGCTGTTCGATCGGCTGGCCGTGTGCGTAACGCGCCGCGGTCCAGACCTCGCTGGTGAAGGGAAAGGTGAACCCGGGCGGCATCACGCCGACGATTTCCGCCGGTTGCAGGTTGACGCGCACGGCCCGGCCGAGCACGTCCGGCGTGGCACCGAAGCGCTGGCGCCAGACGCGGTCGCTGATGACCACGCGCAGCGGTCCGCCCGGCCGATCGTCGTCGGCATTCAGGGTGCGGCCCAGCTGCGCATCGACCCCGATCAGACCGAACAGGCCGCCGCTGACGTGCTGGCCATCGTACCGCTCGACCCAGGTGCCGTCGGCGAGATTCAGGGTCGCGCCGGCATAGGTCTCGACTGCGTCGAAACGGGTCAGGCCGGCGCGCAATTCGAGCACGTCCTGCGAGTTCATCGGATCGAGGAAGCCCGGCGCGTTGTGGTCGGACTCGCCGATCTGCACCAGGCGCTCACCGTCCGGGAACGGCATCGGGCGCAGCACCAGGGCATCGATCACCACCAGCACGAACAAGGTGGCACCGAGGCCGGTGGCGAGCACCGCGACGATCAGCGCGCTGTGCGCGGCGCGTCGCGTCAACTGGCGCAGGCCATTGCGCAATTCCTGCCCGAGCACATGCCACAGGGCACGCATCATTCACTCCTCAGCGCGTCGATCGGATCCACCGCAGCGGCGCGGCGCGCCGGCGCGATGCAGGCCACCAGCGCCGCGAGCAGCAGCACTGCGGCCACGCCCGCGAAAGTCACCGGATCGAACACGCTGATGCCGAACAGTTGCGACGACAGCACGCTGCCGCCGAGGGAAGCGAGCACCAGACCAAGCGCGAGACCGACGCCGACCAGGCGCACGCCCTGCCCGACCACCATGCGCACGACATCGCGGGCACGCGCGCCGATCGCCATGCGCAGGCCGATCTCGCCGCTGCGGCTGCCGACCACGAATGCGAGCACGCCGTACAGGCCGACCACCGCGAGCAGCAGGGCCGTGCTCGCAAACGCCCCGACCAGTGCCAGCGGCGCGCGGCGCAGGCCGAGCGAAGCGTCGATGCGCGCGTCCAGCGTCTGCACGTCGTACAGCGCCAGCTGCGGATCGAGCTCGCGCAGGGTGCGGCGCAAGGTTGCCGCCATCGTGTCCGGGTCGATACTGGTTCTCAGCACCAACGTGGACATTCCGATCGGGAAACTGCCGACCGGCGCGTAGATCGTTTCCTTGTTCGGCGTCTCCGCCAGCGACTGGCCGCGTACGGTGCCGACCACGCCGATCACGCGCATCCACACCGTGTCCTTGGCCTGGCCATCGCCCCGCGCGAGATAGCCGCCGACCGGGTCGCGATCAGCGAAGTACTTTTTCGCCAGCAGCTCGTCGATCACCACGACCGGCTCGCCATTGCGGTCGGCCTCGTTGAACACGCGCCCACGCAGCACCGGAATGTCCATCGCCTTGAAGTAGTCGCCGTCGGCAAGGCGGATCTGCGCATGCGGCAACACCCCGGGCGCCAGTTTCAAGCCGCGCACCGCATAGGACGCGCCGAAGCCGAACGGCGTGAATGGCAGGCCGGTGATCCAGCCGGTGCGCTCGACGCCGGGAATGGCGGCGGCCGCGGCACGGGCGCGATCGAAGAAGGCGCCCTGCGCCACCGGTTCGGGATAGCGACTCTCGGGCAGTTCGACGAATGCGGTCAACACGCCCTGCGCGGAGAACCCCGGCGACTCTGCCGTGACCCGCAGGTAGCTGCGCATCAGCAAACCGGCGGCCACCAGCAGCGCCGAGGACAGCGCCAGCTGCAGCACCACCAGGCCGCTGCGCGCGCGACCGGCGGCGACACCGCCGCTGCCGCTGCGCCCGGCATCGCGCAGGCGCAGCGCCGGCGCGGTGCGACCGGCGAACGCGATCGGCAGCGCCGCGATCAGCGGCACCAGCACCAGCGCCGCGACCACAGTCAGCGCCTGCGTCGCCCACGGCAACACCGGGTCGATATCGCGCAACAGCAGCGCGTTGCCAGCCAGCGCCGACATCGCCGCCAGCACCGCGTGCGCGACCAGCAGGCCGACCGCGGCGCCGACCAGCGCGGCCAGCACCGCTTCCGCCAGCGCTTGCCGCATCAGATCGCCGGAGCGCGCGCCGATGGCGCTGCGCACGGCGTATTCCCGGGTGCGCGCGATGTGCTGCGCCAGCAGCAGGTTGGCGACGTTGGCGCAGGCGATCAGCAGCACCAGCAGGGTCGCCGCCTGCAGCATGCGCAGGGTGCCGGCGACGTCGCCGACGATCGCCTGACGCAGCGGCTTGGCGCGGCCGGTGAAGCCGCTGGCATCGAAGAAGGTGCGGTAGTCCTCGGGCAGGCGTTCGGCGTTGCGCTTGACGATGGCATCGAGCTCGGCATTGAGCTGGCTGATCTGCGCGCCCGCGCGCAGGCGTCCGACCGAGGCCGAGAATTCATTGCCACGCGAGGCGTCGGAGGCCTGCTCCGGAGTGAACACCGCCGGCACGATCGCGTCGGATTCCTCCAGTGGCACTGCGAACCCGGGCGGCAGCACCCCGATCACGCGCCAACTGCCGCCATCGAGCTTGAGCTCGCGCCCGAGCACGTCGCGGCTGCCACCGAAGGCGGTTTGCCACAGGCCATGCGTGATCACCACCACCGACTCGCCGCTGCCACTGGCCTCGGCCTCGCCGAACACGGCGCCGAGCGCCGGCTGGACCCCGAGCGTGGTGAAGAACGAAGGCGTGGCGCGGGTGATCTGCACCCGCCGCGGCTCGTCGCCGCCGAGCAGGGTCATGCCGCGGGTAAAGAACAGGCCGAGGTCTTCCAGCGACGGCGCCTGGGTCTTGCGATCGAGGTAGTCCGGCACCGAGGTGCCAGCGTATTCGAGGTCGTTCTTCGGATAAGTGTTGTAGACCAGCACCAGGCGCTCGTCGTTGGCATAGGGCAGTGGCGCCAGCAGCAGCCGCTCGAATACATGGAACACCGCGGCGTTGGCGCCGATGCCGAGCGCCAGCGTCAGCACCACCGCGGCCCACAGACCGGGTCGGTGGCGGAACTGGCGCAGCGCCAGGCGCAGGTCGTGCAGGAATGCGTTCATGGTCGCTCCTCAGTGCGTGCGGCGCGCGGCCAGCGCGGCGGCGAACTCGACCGCGCGCGAGCGTGCGTCGTGCAGCGGTCGCGGTGCGCCGAGCGCAATCGTCGGCAGGGCGCGCACCAGTTCGGTCACCAGACGGCAGACTTCGCCATCGTGCGGGCGACGGTTGCGATCATTCGATTGGCAAGTGGCGTTCATGGTCATGCTCCTCAGGCGGCCTGGCCGGACACGGGCGCGACGCGCTTGAACAGGCGCGCGTCCTCTTCCTTGCGCAGGCGATGCAGGGTTTCTTCGTCGACGACGCGACCGTCGAACATGAAGATCTTGCGGTCGGCGAATTCGGCGTAACGCGGATCGTGGGTGACCATGCAGATGGTTGCCCCGCCCTTGTGCAGCTCGGCGAGCAGTTCCATCACCGCCTCGCCGTTCTTCGAGTCGAGGTTTCCGGTCGGCTCGTCGGCGAGCAGGATGGAAGGCTTGCCGACCAGCGCGCGGGCGACCGCGACGCGCTGTTGTTGGCCGCCCGAGAGCTGCGCCGGGTAATGCTTCAGGCGATGCGCCATGCCGACGCGCTCGAGCGCTTCCTGCACGCGCTCGCGACGCTCGGCCTTGCCCATGCCATCGCGATAGGTCAGCGGCAGTTCGACGTTCTCGAACACGCTGAGATCACCGATCAGGTTGAAGGCCTGGAAGATGAAACCGATCTCGCGATTGCGGATGCGCGCGCGCTCGTTGGCATTGATCGACTCGACCGAAGTGCCGTTCAGCGTGTAGCTGCCGCCGGTCGGCGTATCGAGCAGGCCGAGGATCGACAGCAGCGTCGACTTGCCGCAGCCCGAGGGCCCGGAGATCGACACGTACTCGCCGCGCGCCAGGTCGAAGTGCACGCCGGCCAGCGCATGCGTCTCGACCTCGTCGGTGAAGAACACCTTCTGGATGTCGCGGAGCTGGATCAGGGAGGAAGTGGCTGCGGTCATGGCGTCGGCTCGTGTCGTGTTGAGATTTCGGAATGGTCTGCTGCTGACTGGTGCATTGTGTGGGTTCGGATTCATCCGAACGCTTTCGCACCTACTGCAATTTCAATCGGTCGTACTTGTCCCATTGCGCAGTGTCGGAGAGCACTACTTGATCGCCCTCAGCCAGCCCGCGGCTGACTTCGATCACGGTGACCGAAGCGCGTCCGAGCTTCACCGGCACGCGCGTCGCGATGCCGCTCTTGGCGTCGAGGCGGAACAGCGTGGTGTCGGACTCCGGCTGGCCGTAGGCGGGGCGACCGACATAGAGCACGTCGGCCAGGCGCTCGATCTCGATGGTGCCGTCGATCGACAGGTCCGGGCGCGCACCGGCGGGCAACGCGCCGACCAGATCGACATCGACCTGCACGGTGCCGTTCAACACCGCCGGATCGATGCGCGCGACCAGGCCCTCGACGATGCCGTTGCGGGTATCGACCGCAACCTTCTGGCCGATGACCACATCCTTGGCCTGGGTCTCGGCGACGCGCAGTTCGGCGATCAGCACGTCCGGCCGCGCCACGCGCGCCAGGTTGGTGCCGGGCGCAACCTGCTGGCCGACTTCGACCGGAACCTGCTGCAGCACGCCGTCGATGCCGGCCTTGAGCTTGAGCGAATCGACCTGACGTTCGCGCAGCGCCAGCGTGTTGCGCAACTGCTCGATGCGCGCACGCCCGGCGGCGAGCTGCGCCGCCATGGTGTCCTTGAACTTGGCGATGCGCTCCTGCTCGATGTCGAGGCGCACCTTCAGTCGTTCTGCGGTGAGCTCGGAGCGGCGGAAATTGATGTCGGAGATGATGCCCTTCTGGTTCAGCTCATCCTCGGCCTCGGCCTGCAATCGCGCCGACTCGTAGTCGGCCTCGATGCCGGCCATGTTCGCGCGCTGGTCGAGCACCTGCGACTCCAGGCTCATGCGCAATGCGGCGTGGTCGGCCTCGGCTGCGGTCACTTCCGAACGCGCCGCCAGCAACTGGTCCATGACCTCCGGATTGGACAGCTCCATGATCACCGTGTCGGCGCTCACCAGTGCACCCGGCTTGACCAGGAAACGATCGACTCGCGCCGCCGTTTCCGCGGCGATCCAGCGCACTTCCTTCGGCACCAGCGTGCCCGGCCCGCGCACCTCGCGCTTCATCTCGCCGCGCTTCACCGCGTCGATCCACACCTGTGCCCGCGCCACCTTCGGCGCCGCCGGCTCGATCGCGGACAGCCCGAAGGCAATCGCGATCAGGGTGAGGATTCCGGCGCCCACGTACACGAACTGGCGGCGGCGCTTCTTCAGTTTCAGGTCGGGGCGGGAGATGTCCATGGCCCATCAGGCGCAATCAGCGTGCCAACACCTGGGCAATGCAAGTCATTGATGCCATTGGCTGATCACACCGATCATCGAAGCAGCATCGTCCGCCTGTCCGTTAGCGGACAGTCGCGTGTTCCGGCAGCGAACACCGCGCTGCGTCGCCGAAGCGTTGACCATTCCTTGCATCAACTCGTGTCGGACCGATGGTTCCAGCGCCCGCACCGCATGGAAACCCGCCAACGAAGGGTTTAGTCTCGGCTGACCGAGGGATCCGAGAGCAATGCCTTGACTGCAGTCCTGCTCGCCGAAACATCCACCACGCGTCGTCGCGCGATGTCGTCGGTGCTGACCGGTGCCGGGTTCACCGTACAGACGATGGCGAACTTCTCGGAGACGATGGCGTTGTTGCAGCGCATGCCGCGTTCGTCGAGCGAGATCATGGCCTGCGCGGTGGGCTGGCCGGACTACGGCGAGCCGATGGCGGACGAGGTGTTCGACCTGCTCAGCCGCGACCAGTACGAACACTTGCCGGTGCTGGTGCTGGCCGACTCGTCGAGCCCGGGCGCGGTCAACTGGATGATGAAGCGGCCGCGCTCGGCGCTGCTCAATTGGGGCGACTACAACGAGGCCGGCGAGGCCCTGCTGCGGCTGATGCGACCGGCCACATCGAGCACGATCTCGCTCGACGCCACCACCCACGCCAACCTGCGCGTGCTGCTGGTCGATGACTCGGCCACAGTGCGCATGGCCTTCCAGAAATTGTTGGCCAAACAGGGCTACCAGGTCGAGATCGCGTCCAGCGTCGCTGAAGGAAAGGCCAAGTTCGCGGCGCAGGCGTCCGACATCGTGGTCACCGACTACTTCATGCCGGGCGAAAACGGCACCGAACTGATCCGCGCGCTGAAAGCCGACGAAGCTACCCGTGGCGCGATCTGCGCGGTGATCACCGGCACCTATTCCGACCAGGTGATCAACGACTCGCTCGCCTCCGGCGCGATCGAGTGCATGTTCAAGAGCGAGGCCAAGGAGCTGTTCCTGGCACGGCTGCATTCACTCGCGCGCATGGTCAGCGACCGCAAGGCGATGGATGCCGAACGCCGCCGCTTGCAGGGCATCCTCGCCTCGGTCGGCGACGGCGTCTACGGCGTCGATCGCAGCGGCATCATCCAGTTCGTCAACCCGGCCGCGGTCGATCTGCTCGGCCATGCCGACAGCGCCGATCTGGTCGGCCAGTCCGCCTACGAGAAGTTCCACCATGCCTTCGAGAACGGCGCGCCGATGCCGCGCTCGGCCTGCTTCCTGAGCCAGTGCTACCAGGCCGGATCGCAGGTGCCGAACTGGCAGACGGTATTCATCAGCGCCGCGCGCCGCCAGGTACCGGTCGAGTGCACGGTGTTCCCGATGAACGTCGATGGCGTGCGCGAAGGCTCGGTGGTCGCGTTCCGCGATGTCTCGCAGCGCCGCGTTCTGGAGGAGGAACTGCGCTGGCAGGCCAGCCACGATGCACTGACCAAGCTGCACAACCGCGGCTTCTTCGAGAGCCAGTTGGAGCAGGAAATCTCGCGACTGAAGCGCTCCGAGCAGATCTCGCTGCTGCTGTTCATCGACGTCGACCGCTTCAAGTACATCAACGACACCGCCGGCCACAGCGCTGGCGACCAGTTGCTGGTCGAAGTCAGCGCGCGGCTGAAGTCGCGGCTGCGCCAGTCCGACCATCTCGCGCGCATGGGCGGCGACGAGTACGCGATCATCCTGCGCAATGTCACCAGCGGCGACCTCGACTCGATCTCCGACGAGTTTCGCCGCGCGCTCACCTCGCACCCGTTCGTCTACGCCGGCAAGAGCTACCGAATCACCGTCTCGATCGGCGTCTCCAGGATGGACCGCCACACCGAGTCCGCTGCCGAGGCCATGGCCAACGCCGACATCGCCTGCCATCTGGCCAAGAACGGCGGCCGCAACCAGACGCACGTGTTCTCGCAGGACTCCGACGAACGCGCCAGCATGGACTTGGAGCTGGGCTGGTCGACGCGGCTCGAAGAGGCCTTGCGCAGCGACGGCTTCGTGCTCAGCTACCAGCCGATCGTGCCGCTCGCCGACTTCGGCGAGCACGGCGCCAACAGCCCGACCCGGCTCGAACCCTACTTCGAGGTGCTGCTGAGGCTGCGCGACGCCCAGGGCCGGTTGCTGGCGCCGGACGCCTTCCTGCCGACCGCGGAGCGTTTCGGCATGATGCTCGACATCGACCGCTGGGTGATCCACAACGCCATGCGCGCGATGCACGAAACCGCGCGCCAGGGCCAGCGTGTGCGGCTGTCGCTCAACCTCTCGGCGCAGTCGCTGATCAACCCGGCGACGGCCAGCTACGTCACCGACAAGCTGGTCGAGTTTGATGTCGATGCCAAGCAACTGGTGTTCGAGATCACCGAGTCGCGCGCGGTCAGCAACCTCGAATCGGCGCGCGCGCTGATCGGCCACCTGCGCGCGCTCGGCTGCCAGTTTGCGCTCGATGATTTCGGCGTTGGTTTCTCCACCTTCTCGCACCTCAAGCACCTCGACGTCGATTTCCTGAAGATCGACGGTTCCTTCATCCAGGGCATCGTCGACGACAAGATCGACCAGGCCGTGGTCAAGGCGATCACCGGCATCGCGCACTCGGTCGGCAAGCTCACCGTGGCCGAGTTCGTCGATCGCCCGCAGATCCTGCCGCTGCTGCGCGACTGCGCGGTCGACTACATCCAGGGCTATTTCATCGGCGAGCCGCAGGTGGGTCTGGAGCGCGCGCTGCCCTTCGCGCAGGTCGAGCGCAGCGCCGCGCAACCGCCGCTGCGCGCCGCCAGCTGAAATGCTCGCCGAGTTTCAATGCGGATGCTGCGGGCAACTCACCCCCGAGCAGTACTACGGCGGCTGCTGCTCGCTGTGCCAGCGCATCCGCTGCGACCAGTGCATGCGCCACTGCACACAGTGCGGCCTCGAACTCTGCCCGGACTGCATGGCCCGCACCGACCACCCCGGCAAACCCTGCGGCCATGCCACGGCGGCGCCATGGCGTCAATCGACTGAGCTCTGACGCTTAGCCCATTCTGGATCAGCGTCTCACCTGTTGCCGACCGGACATCCCGCGTGATCAACGGTAGGCGAGCCTACGCGGAAGCGTCGGCACTCGGGATCAGGGTTATTTCGCGGCTCAATGGCTGGCCTACCGACACCCCTGTCAACGCTTCGCCGCTCACCTCGCGATGACCAACGCATGACTCGGGGACATTCATGGATCGCTACTCCTTTGATGTCAGGGACTTTCACCCTTTACGCTTCACCGGTTTCGCCGGCGCACCTATTCGAATCCGTTGTTGAACAGTCCGCCGGGCGCATAGATCTCGGGTGGGATCGGATGGCCGAGCATTTCCCAGATGTAACGGGTCAAGGTCGGTGCCGCGCAGAAACCGGTATTGACGCCGGCTTGTTGACACAGCGCGATCTTGATCGCAGCTTCGTTCGGCCACGGCCAGAGTGCCTCGGCGCTTGCGACATCGAAGCCGGTCTCACCGTACAAGGATCCGGACACACCGAGTCTTTGCAGGACTTGCGCCCCGACCCGCGTACCACCAGCGCCAGCGCTGGCCAAGGCGGAACCGACTTCGATGCGCGGCAGATGCAGCAATCCGGAATTCGCCGGATTCAGCGCTGTTTCGCCGCTGCAAGTCGGGTTGAAACAGACATTGCCAGCGTGCGCGATCTGCGACAGATTGCTGCCGCCGATCGTCCACAGAATGGACCCGCCGAGGTTGAAATTGCCACCGCCATTCCAGTCGTTGATGCCGCCATCGCTGGCCTGACCGGCGGTGATGCGGTTCAGCACGCCGCCATGTGCGTCGCCGTTGCTGCTCAGCGCATAGCGGGTGCCCCAGATCACGCTGTCTTCGATCAGATTCGCTGTCGACGCCTCTGATCCATCGAAGCCGATGCCGTTGTTGCCGATGTTGACGATGATCGCGCCGATGTTGCGGATGTTGTTGCTGGTGACGTTGGTCGTGCGATTGCTCGGGTGATACAACGCGGCCTCGTAGTAGTCGTCCACGCCGGGATGGCTGTCGAGCAGGAAGAGATTCTGCGTCAGCACGTTCGTCGAGTCGTACAGTGCGACGTTTGCCTGCGGATCGCCGACCGTGTCGCTCCAGCCGAAGTCGTGTCGCACCAGCACGCGCCGCAAAACCACGCGATCGGCATTGTAGACGATGATGTTGTAACGTCCGCCCGGACCCCAGGCGTAAACATCTTCGAGCAGCACATGCTGCGCGCCTGGTGTCACGTCATTCGTGCCGATGGCGAGGTTCATCGCATTGCCGGTCGCCGGCCCGCCGCGAAAGCCGCTGCGCAGGACCTTCACATAGCGGCCGCTGATCGTCTTCTGTTGCGCAGAGTCAAAGACCAGCCCTTCGAATTGCAGCCAATGATCTGCGACCGGCAAGTCGAAGCCGGCTGAGATTCGCACCGTGCCATCCGTCGACGCGCGTACAATATTCCACGATCCGGCCTGGCCATTGCCATCGCCATCGCCATCGATCCGATTGTTCGCACCCGAATAATTCCCCGCTGCAATCTGCAATACATCACCGCCGAGCGGAGACAGCAACGCCATCCCGCTGGCAATGAATTTTTTCGGTGCTGCAAGCGTGCCGTTGCCGGAGTCGTCCACGCGCGAGCCGTCAACGTAGTACGTGGTGGCACTCGCCGAGCCCAACCACGTGAAGCAGATCAGCAGCACGCAGCGGGCTCGATTCCTGATCGCAAGATGCATCGCCTGACTCCGCGTAGCCTCATGAATCGTAGCGGATCAGCGTCGGAGCTCCACTACATGTACCTGCACACTGGCGATTCACAGCCGGTTCCGCCAATCGGCACAAGGATAGGAATTCCAAAGCCACTTTTTGCGCCTTGCGCGGCGCAGTGTACGCCGCGCGATCATGCCGCCAAGCGTCCCACATACATGCCGGCCGGCCCTCTATTGCGCAGCGGGTCCGTGCCCTCCAGGCAATGACCGGAAGAGCAATTCCAGTCTCTCCCGAAGGCATTCCAGGACATCCGCTAGCGTCCGAATCCCAGCACCGTCGATCTCGCCAACGGTGTTGGTTAACCATGTCGCAATATCCAAGTTGGCCATCTGGGCAAGGCCAGTGAACGCGAGAGCCACTCTCGCGTCGTGGCAGCACAGAACAACCAACTTGTTGTATTCGTCATCGATCAGCCTCCCATTGCTCGATATCCGCCGATCGGCCAACAGGACCGCGATCTCGCGATTCGCAAAGGCAAGAATGAGTGTCATTGGACTCCTTCATGAAGACCCGCCGTGCCTTCGAGTTCGGCATTCTCGAACCCTAAACTCGCAGGACTCCACATCCGATCAACTTATCGGCCCCTTGGCCTTGGCTCATCGGCTACAAGGTAGCCGATACCGAAACCGCTCTTGGCCTGCCCGTTGCCGGGATTGACCCCACCGATCCCTCCGCGGAGATCACATCCAGAAGCACGATTCCAGCTTGCCCCGCAGTCCATCGGTCGACGAGCCTTCAGGTGCAATGCGTGGCACATGGATGGTGCAGTCTCTGCCGACTCGTTCGGCAGCGCTAATCGCCCGGAATCGTCAGCGCCGCACCGTAGAGCTCGCGAAACTGATCGCGGGTCAGCCAACGCGTCGCACCAGCCTTGCCGGCGCCGTAGTCATCCACCACCACTGCGCCGCAGTCGGCGCACAGCATCGCTGCGGCCATGGAGTTCGACCAGAACGGCGGGACCGGAGGGGTCGCGAGATCGAAACGCCAGGACAGGCAGGTCTTGCAGCGCGGCGCCCACTGCGAAATCGGCAGCTCCCACGGAAACCACTCGTAGAAACCGCCGCACAGCCGATCGAGAAAGGCGGTACGATTGATGTCCACCGGGTGCGGATAGAGCAAGACTCCCCCGGCGTTGATCTGCGCCACGTGGACCGCTGCATCGCGCTCGGCGGCGGGCAGCACGGCGGCATCGAGTGCGGGCCGCAAGGCGGCAAACCACTCGCCTGCATCGAGCGGAGGCCTGCGCGAACCGAAGAAGCGCAGACGGGCAAGACGAACCGGATAGACGATGCGGGCCAAGCGGGCGATCTCGGTGCGGACGGCTGCGCCAGCCTACTGCGAACCACGCCGATGCGACGACGTTCGCGCAACGCCGTTGCCGACGCGCCGCCGGCTTGACATGCTCGCGGCCCGCCCACGCTTCGCCATCGAGTCCACCGCCATGTCGCAAGCCCGAACTGCGCTCGTTCCTGCCGCCACGCTTGCGCTGCTGCTCGCCGGCTGCGCGCTCACGCCGACCGCGGACGCGCCGCGCGGCGACGCCGAGCCGCCGGACCCGGCCGAGTACCGCGAGCCGGTGTTGCCGCCGGCGCGTCCCGAGGGCATTGCTCGCAGCGGCGATGCGGTGCTCACCGCGTGGGTCGAACGCGGACCGGCGCCGACGCGCGACGCCCAGGTCAACGTGCCGCCGAACGATGAGGTCTGCGGTGCGATCCAGGCGCTGGCGCCACACCCGAGCAACGCCAACGTGCTGTACATCGGCGCAGTGAACGGGGGCGTTTGGCGTACCAACGACGCGCTCGCCGCCTCGCCGTCGTGGGTGCCGCTGACCGATGCCCTGCCCTCGCAGTCGATCGGCGCGGTCGCGTTCGATCCGACCGACGCCAGTCACCAGACCCTGGTCGCCGGCACCGGTCGCTGGAGCAACTTCGCCCAGCGCGGCGACGACCAGGTCGGCGTCTACCGCACCGTCAACGGTGGCGTCAGCTGGACCCAACTCGGCGCGTCGCCGCTGCTCGACCGCAAGCTGGTTGCGGTGCTGCCACGCGGCGCCACGATCCTGGCCGCGGCGCGCAGTCAGGGGCTGTACCGCAGCATCGACACCGGCGCCACCTGGCCGCTCGCGTCGGGCAGCGGCGGACTGCCCACCGGCGGCATCGGCGACCTGGCCAGCCATCGCGATGCCCCGGCAGGCATCTACGTCTCGGTGCTCGGCGCCACGCCCAAGGTGCTACGCAGCGACAACACCGGCGCCAGCTGGAACGACGTCACCACCGGCATCGGCGGTTTGTCCGCCAGCACCGGCAACATCCGTCTCGCGGTCGGGCCCGGCGCCGCCGGCGTGGTCTTCGCGGCGGTGGTCAACGGCGGCAGCCTCGCCGGCGTGTACCGCTCGCCCGACCAGGGCGCGACCTGGCAGTCGATGGACGTGCCGACGATCCATCCCGGTGGCCAAGGCACGAGCAACACCTCGATCGCCGCCGATCCCGCCAACAGCAACCTCGTGTACCTGGGCGGCGACCGCATCAGCGGGCCTCCGTACACCGGCAATCTCGTGCGCGGCAACGCCAGCCTGGGCGCGGGCACGCAATTCACCACGCTGATGGACGCCAACGGCGGCAATACCGCGCCCCACGCCGACAGCCGCAATCTCGCCTTTGACGCCAACGGCAACTTGCTGGAAGTCGATGATGGCTGCGTGTATCGGCGCAGCAGCCCGACCTCGACGGCCGGCAGTTGGACTTCGGTTGCGGGCAATCTCAACGTCATCGAAGTGCATGACCTCGACCACGACGGCGTCGCCAACATCCTATTGATCGGCACCCAGGACAATGGCACGCACATGCAGCAGACCTCCGCCGGCAGCGTCTGGACCGCGGTCTACGGCGGCGACGGCGGCGATGTTGCGGTCGAGGACAGCGGCAGCAATGGCCTGCGTTTCATGGCCTCACAGAACCTCGGCGGCTTCCGTCGCAATGCCTACAACGCCGCCAACGGCTACGTCAGCGGCACCTCGATCTCCACCGCCGTCGTCACCGACGCGCAGTTCGTGACGCCGACTGAACTCAATCGCGTCGACCCGACGCGCATGCTGGTCGCCGGCACGGGAACGCTGTACGAGTCCACCAACGCCAACGGCGCCGGGCCGACGCTGGTCTCGATCGGCGGTCCCGGCGCCAATCGCAGTGCCATCGCCTACGGTGCCAACGGTGATGCCGCTGCCGCCTATGTCGGCAAGGGTGGACAGGTGCATCGCCGCGTCGGCGCTGCGTTCGTGCCGACCACGACGCAACCTGCGGCCGCCGCGACGCTGACCGACCTCGCGCTCGACCCCGACGATGCAGCGCGGGTGTTCGCGATCGACGACAACCAGGTGTTCTATTCGAGCGACAGCGGCGGCATCTGGACCGAGGTCACCGGCAATCTGCCGTCGATCGCATCGCGCGACTTCCGCACCATCGAGTTCATCCCCGGCACGCCGGACCGTGTCGCGCTCGGCACCCGCTCGGGGGTGTATTTCGCCGACGCCGGCAGCAGCGTCTGGAGCCTGGCCGGCAGCGCGCTGCCCGACGTACTGGTGTTCGACCTGCGCTACGTTGCCGCGCAGCAGACGCTGTACGCCGGCACGCTCGGCCGCGGCGTCTGGTCGCTGAATCTGGCCGCAGCGGCCGACGCCATCTTCAGCGACAGCTTCGGTCCCTGAGCCCGTGTCCGACGCACCCGCCAGCTTCCTGTTCCACGACTACGAGAGCTTCGGCGCGCGGCCGCGGATCGACCGGCCGGCGCAGTTCGCGGCGATTCGCACCGATGCCGATTTGATCGAGATCGACGCGCCGATCGCGTTCCATTGCCAGCCAACGCTTGACTTGCTGCCCGAACCCGAGGCCTGCCTGATCACCGGCATCACGCCGCAACTGGCGGCGCGCGAAGGCGTTCCGGAACCGGAGTTCTTCGCGCGCGTGCACGAAGCCATGACCGTGCCCGGCAGCTGCGTGCTCGGCTACAACTCGATCCGCTTCGACGACGAACTCACCCGCCACGGCCTGTGGCGCAACTTCTTTCCGCCCTACGACCGCGAGTGGCGCAATGGCTGCTCGCGCTGGGACCTGATCGACCCGCTGCGCGCAGCCTATGCGCTGCGCCCGCAGGGACTGCACTGGCCACTGCGCGAAGACGGCGCGCCCTCGTTCCGGCTGGAGCACCTGACCGCGGCCAACGGCATCGCCCACAGCGACGCCCACGATGCGCTCGCCGACGTGCGCGCGACGATCGCATTGGCGCGCAAGTTCCGCGCGGCGCAGCCAAAGCTGTGGCAGTTCTTGTTGACGCATCGCGACAAGCGCTCGGCCGCGCGCCTGCTCGATCTGGCCAAGCCGGCGATGGTCTTGCACACCTCGACGCGCTATCCGGCACAGCGCGGCTGCACCACGCTGGTCGCACCGCTGGCGATGGACCCGAGTAGTCCGCAGGGCGTGATTGTGTTCGATCTGATGTCCGACCCGGCGCCGCTGTTCGAGCTCGACGTCGACGAACTGCGCGACCGCTTGTTCGTCGCGCGCGCCGACCTGCCCAAAGACGTCGAGCGCGTGCCGCTCAAGACCGTGCACCGCAATCGCTGCCCGGTGCTGGCGCCAATATCCGCGCTGGCCGGCGTCGATCTCGCGCGCATCGCGCTCGACCCGGAACGCTGCGCACGCCACTTCGACCTGCTGATGGCCGAGCGCGGCCTGCTCGCGACCAAGCTCGGCCTGGTCTTCGATCGCGATCGCGACTTCAGCGGCGCCGACCCGGAAGCCGATCTCTACGGCGGCCTGCCGCCCGAGTCCGACCTGGCGCTGCTGCCACGCATCCGCCGCGCCGCCGCGGCCGACCTCGCCGGATTCGCCAGCAAGCTGCACGACCGACGCTATCGCGAACTGCTGTTCCGCTACCGCGCCCGCCACCACCCGCAAACCCTCGACGCCACCGAGAGCGAGCGCTTCCGCGACTGGGTGCGGCAGCGACTGATCGACGGCCGCGACGACAGCATCCCGACCATCGCCGCCCGCCGCGAACAACTCGTGCAACTGCGCCTGCACCACGCCGCCGATGGCGCACGCCTCGCCGTGCTCGATCAGCTGGAAGCGTGGATCGACGAGGTAGCGGCACGCTTTGGTTGAGCCGGCGAGCGAGTGAGGCGCCTGCGTGCGCATGGCAAGGCAATTGCATTACCATGCATCAACCCTGCCTGCCACGGAGCGAACCATGGCCTCCACCCTCGAAGCCGAATCCACGCTCACCGACCGCTACCAGACGACGGTTCCGGAAACCGTGCGCCGCGCGCTGCGCTTGGGCAAGCGCGACAAGATCCACTACACGATCCGACCAGGCGGTGAGGTCGTGCTGGCGCGCGCCGAGGCCTCCACCGGCGACGACCCGGTGCTCGGCCAATTTCTGGGCTTTCTGGCTCGTGATCTTGTCCGCCATCCGGAGCGGCTTCACTCCATCGATAGCGCCCTGGTTCAACGGCTTCAGTCGCTCGTCGGCGACATCAGTGTCGATCTCGATTCCACCCTGTCCGCGGAAGATGAATGAACATGCGCAAGGCGTTTTCCCAGCCCATTCACGGCTGGACCGTCTTCGCGCACCCGTTGTTTCTGGACCAGATTGAGGCGCTGGCCCGGGAGGTCGAGTCGCTCCGCAAGCACGACCCGAGCGGGTACGTGAACAAGAACGCCAGCAAACGGCTGGCCGCGATCACCAAACTGGCGTTCGATGTCATCCCGCAAGATCCGACGCGACCGGAGTACCGCCAGGGTGGGACGCTCGGTGACGATCACAAGCACTGGTTCCGGGCCAAGTTCTTCCAGCAGTACCGACTGTTCTTTCGCTACCACGCCCCAAGCAAGGTGATCGTGCTGGCCTGGGTCAATGACGCGGACAGCAAGCGCGCCTACCAAAGCAACGAGGACGCCTACCGGGTGTTCCGCAGAATGCTGGCCAACGGTCATCCTCCAGATGACTGGAATCAGTTGCTGGCCGAAGCACGCGCCGAGATCCAACGACTGCAGCATTTTGCGCCGGACATCTCGCAGTGACGCCCGCCCCATCCCGGTGCGCTTCCTGCCTGGCCTGAGCCCTCACTCCTCGAACCCGTCGACCAGCAGCGGCAGGTCGATTTCCTCGATCACGAAGTCGCCGAACAGGGCGCGGTTGAAGCCGAGGCGCAGGCTCCACTGCAGTTGGCCGGTGCTGGCCTCGAACACGCTCATGCGGCCGTCGTTCGGAACCGCCGGCGTGCCGAGGCCGAGCGTGAGCACGCGGCTGCCGGTGCGGTCCACGGCGATGCCATAGGGTTCGGTGCCGGCCACCGCCGGCGCGTACGGGGTCAGGATCGGCCACACCGCGTAGTTCAGGTACTGCACCACATTGCTGCCCTTCGCCGCGGCGTAGGCCAGCGCCGAGTTTGGATTCGAGGCAACGCCGATCGGTGTGCTGAACGAAGCCACGTCGGCGACGTAGACCGGCAACAGCGCGGTGGTGTTCAGCACCGCGATCGCACTGGCGTTGGACAACGCGACGAAGGCGGCGCCGCCGTCCATCGACAGCGTGATGCCGAGCGGGTTCGGCGTGCCGTGGCTGCCATTCGCCAACGACGTGTGCACCACCACCGGTGGATCCTCGCGCACGTCGACGGCGCTGACCGAATGGCTGCCGGGATTGGTCACGTAGACCACGGTGCCGGCCGGATGCACCACCACGCCGAACGGGCGGTCGCCGACCGGCACCGTACGCATCGGGCCGGCGGCGAGGTTGGCGGTGTCGAAGATCGCCAGCGTGTCGTCCGCGTACTGTGCGATGTAGACGCGGCTGCCATCGGGGCTGACCGCGATGCCGTGCGGGTCGCCGCCGACGATGTAGCGCTGCACAACGCCGGTGCGGAGATCGAGTTCGACCAGCCGGTCGAGCGATTCCTCGATGAAGTACATGCGCTGCAGCGGCGTGTTCGCGGCGACGTAGGGCATGCCGTTCTCGATCACGTCGAAGCGCTGCTCGACCACACCGGTAGCGACATTGACGCGCACCAGATAGTCCTTCGCCTCCTTCAGGTCCTCCTGCACCACGTAGGCGTATTGCTTGCCCCACACTGCTTGCGGCTGGTCTGGACCGGTCGCGGCCGCGACCGGCGCGACCACGGCGGACAGGGCGAAGGCGAACGGAATCAGGTTTGGGATCGGGTATCGCGACATGGCAGGCTCCTTGGGGGTTCGCCTGTTCCACGCAATCCGGAGACGGCGCGGATCAACCCTTGAAGCCTTTCGACCTTTGGCACGCGATGACCTGCGCGCGGCGGGAACTGCACCCGTGCGTCATGCCCTATTTCAGAAGAACGGGCTTAAGTACAGCGCAATGGAGGCTCCGGCAGCACTTCGGGCGCGAACGCATGGCGATTGTCCGGACCAGCTGCAGCGTCTCGACCAGTCGGTTTCGCGCTTTGAAGTTGGTCGAGACTTCACTCACAGCAGGTTCTCCATGGTCTCAAGCAGGCTCACCGTCTCCGGCAATCCGGACTTCAGCAGGTCGTCCAGCAGCTCACGCACGGTCTTCGGTGGATTCGCCAGACAAGCGCGCATCTCCCGCGCTGCACTACACACGACAGCGGGCTTCAGATCGAACAGATGCGCCAGGAACTCGTCGGGATGCTGCACCGAGATCCCTTAGCGCGCCACGACCTCATCGGGGAAATCGCGCAAGTTCAAGGTGACGATGACCCCCGCCTGGCAGCGGATAGCCGCAGCCAGCACATGACGATCATCCGGGTCGGGCAGGGTCAGTTGAGCAATGAAGGGCTCGTACTCTGTGACGAGGCAGTCCGGCACCGAGCGGTTCATCTGTTCGCGTGTACGCGCCAACCGCTCCGGCGGGATATCCGGTCTATCGCGCAAGAGGCTGCGGATCCACTCGTCGTGGATCTGGTCCGTCCAACGCGCCTTGAACGCATCCGAGCAGGCTACGCGCAGCAAGAGGTCGCGCAGTTGTGCGGGGTAGAAAACGCAAGCATCGAACAGCGCGACGAAGTTCGCCACGCTCAGTAACCCATGCCGAGCTCTTGTGCTTCGCGAGCCAATTCATCGAGCGCGGCCTTGCGGTTGACCTGCGAACGGGCGCGGTACTCCATCAGGTCTTTGAACATCACCCGGCGATGCGTACCGACCTTGCGGAACGGCAACTCGCCCGCCTCCAACAGTCCGACCAGGAACGGGCGCGAGACGTTTAGGAAGTCAGCCGCCTCCTGGGTGGTCAACTCGGCATGGATGGGAACGATGCTGACTGCGTTGCCACGCGCCATTTGCGCCAGGATATCGACCAGCATCCGCAGCGCCGAAACCGGCACCTCGATCTCCTGGTCGCCATCGATCACCCGCAGTCGGGCAGCAGCGCCGTGGCCAATGCAGGCCGCCAGCAATCGACTGCTCTCGCCGGCAAGGCGGGCTTCCTGCTCGGTGGGCAGCTGGGAGGGAATAGGTGGGGTGACTACAGCGCTCATGGATCTTGCCCCGGCCGGGATGTGGAAGAAGACGCTAACACACAACCGAAATACTCGAAACAACTGAACTTAACGAAAGAGCGCCGGGCGCGTCGGGACCCCGCCAGTGTCTGTCTTCTTCTTCATGGCTCCATCCTCTGAAAGGTCGGGGCCTACGGAAAAGCCGGGGCGGTTCACCTTCTCGCGGGCCTGCAAGCCGTTCTACAAGTCATGCGGACGCAGGGTGCCGCGCTTGTTGCTCTTGGCGCGATTGACCGCGGCTTCGAGCATCACGTGGACCCGGTCGGACAGGGCCTGCACGAACTCGCCGTCGCTGCGGTACCCGGCGTAGCGGATCACGTCCTTGACTTTGCTGCCGACGACGAGGATCTCGCGGGCTTTCTTGGCGGGCTGCTTGACGGTGGTCTTCTTCTTGGCTGCGGCCATGTTCTGGGTCTCCTGGGTGGTGGTTGGGAACGGGATTCGGACGGTTCACATGTGCTGGTCGTGCAGCGCGCCGCCGCTCAGATCGACCATCTCCGCATCGATCTCGGCGAAGGGCAGCACGCGGCCGCCATGCTCGCCGGCGAATTTCCTGGCGTCGGTCTCCAGCGCGAAGCTGGCGATGGTCGGGCCCATCGAGCCATGACGTTTGCTGCCGAGCACGTAGAACGCGCTGCGCGCGTCGATCCAGTGGCCGCGCGGGCGTTCCCAGTCGGCCTGCCCCATGTCCTGCACCCAGGCGGCATCGACCTTGCGCACCTGCTCCGGCACCAGCAGGGTGTTGAGCAATTCCACGGTGTCGCAGAAGAACGCCGGCGCGTCCTGGTCGGCGTAGCGGATCTGCGCCTTCGGACCCGGGTAATCGGCAAGCAGCATGCCGTCGAGTTCGCACACCGACTGCGCGTCGATCTCGGCCGCGACCGGCGCCTGGTCCGGTGTCGCCGGTTCGCAACCGCCAAGCAGACCGGCAGTGAGCCCGAGCGCAAACGCCGCGAACGCGACGCGGGAATGACGATGAATCTTCATGCACGAAATCTCCAGCGAGCCAAGAGCAGTGGCGCCACGATCCAACCCAGCATCACCAGCATCATCAGCCACGGCTTGGCCAGCGCCGGCGGCACGATGCTGTCGAGCCCATACAGGCTGCGCAGGTCGTCGAGCGAAAACACGTTGAGGATGCGGAACACATCGGCCGGATTCAGCAGCAGCAGGTAGGCGAAGGCATCGCCGCCATAGCGCCCGCCGGTCGCGACCAGACCGCCGAGCAGCAGCAGGTCGAACACCAGCACGAAGAAGAACCACAGCGCGATCGCCAGACCCGAGGCACGGGTGCGCTCGCGCGCCAGCACCGAGACCAGCACCGCCAGGCTCAGAAACGCCAGCCCGAGCAGCACCGAACTGAACATGAAGCCGCCGTAGGGCAGCAGCCCGGGCCAGCCGAATTGCCGGTACAGCAACAACGCGACCAGGGCGAACCCGGCCAGTGTTGACAAAGTCAGCGCCGCCGCGAGCCCGAGGTACTTGCCGAGCAGCAGTTCCAGGCGACTGATCGGCAGCGCCAGCAACAGGTCCAGCGAGCCGCGCTCGCGCTCGCCGACGATGGCGTCGAAACCGAGCAGCAGCGCGATCAGCGGGATCAGGTAGATGACCAGACTGACCAGGCTGGCGATGGTGAACTCGAGCGAGCGCAGGCCGATCTGGCCCTGCTGGGCGGCGCCGAAATAGGTGATCACCAGCGAGAACACGGTGAACACCAGCGCAACCGCCAGCACCCAGCGGTTGCGCATGCGGTCGCGAAATTCCTTGGCCGCCAGCGTGAGAATTTGGCTGAAGATCATGCGAGATCCTGGTTCGAGAGGCCGAAGAACACGTCTTCCAGCGAAGGCTCGCGAATGCCCAGATCGCGAAGCCCCGCGCCGAAACCGGCGAGCACCGCGAGCACCGCCATCTTGTGCGGTCGCGGGCAGTGCACGCGCAGGCCTTCGGCTTCGAGCATCACTTCCACACCGGCCAGGGCGGCGAGCTGCTGCCGCGCCGCCAGCGCATCGGCGGCACAAAGTCGCGCGCTGATCGTCAACGGCATCGGCACCTGCGCGCGCAGTGCTTCGACGCTGCCGGTCGCGACGATGCGGCCATTGGCAATGATCGCCAGCCGATCCACGCGTTCCTGCAATTCGGCCAGAATGTGCGAGGTGATCAGCACGGTCACGCCCTGCGCGCGTTGCTCGTCGAGCAGCGCGTACAGGTCGCGAATCGCCTGCGGATCGAGGCCGTTGCCGGGTTCGTCGAGGAACAGCACCCGCGGCGTGCCGAGCAGCGACTGCGCCAGCCCGAGACGTTGACGCATGCCCTTGGAAAACTCGCGCAGCGGGCGTTGCGCCGCCGACGCCAGCCCGACCCGTTGCAGCAGCGGCTCGCACTGTTCGCGCGCGGCGCCCTTGAGTCGGGCGAAGAAGTGCAGCGTTTCCAGGCCGCTGAGGTTGTCGTACAGCGCCACGTTTTCCGGCAGGTAGCCAATGCGCCGCCGCACCGCGCGGAAGTCGCGGCCGTGCACCGCGCAGCCATCGACGAACACCTCGCCGCGAGTCGGCTCGATCAGGCCCAGCATCATCTTGAACAGCGTGCTCTTGCCGGCGCCGTTGTGGCCGATCAGACCGAAGATCTCGCCGCGACGCACCGTCAGATCCACGCCGTCGACGGCGCGCAGCGCGCCGAAATGGCGCGACGCGGCGCGTACCTCGATCGCCGCCGACTCACTCACCGTGATAGCTCCTGCCACGCCATTGGCTCCATTGCTTGTGCTCGGGTTGCATGCGCGGGCGCGCGTCGACCACGCTCGGCACGCGCAGCACCGGGAACTGCCGACCGACCACGCGCAGTGCCTGCACCGCCGGGCTCGCCAGCAGCAGCTTGACACCGGGATGGCGCCAACTCAGGCGATCGACCATGTCGTTGGCTTCGTAGGGCAGGTCGCCGATGCCATCGCCATCGCGATCCCAACCCAGATAATTGCTCCAGTGGTTGCCGACCTCGCCGCCCCAGCGCTCGTCGCGCGCGCCGACATAGCGCACCTGTTCGCGGTTGGCGACGAAATCGTTGCGCTCGACGTGGTTGCGCGTCGAGCCCGCAGCCAGGTGCACGCCGACCTGGTTGTCGACCAGCAGGTTGTCGCGCAGGGTCACGTACTCGACGTCGTAGATGAACAGGCCGCGGTGATTGCCGGCAATCAGATTGCCCTCGATCAGCGAGTCCTGCATCGTGCGCAGCATCAGGCCATGGTCGGAGTTGCCCCACAAGCGGTTGTTGCGCACCACCTGGTCGCGCACCTCCATCAGCGCCAGCCCGCCGCGGTTGCGGTAGCTGTCGTTGCCCTCCCACAGGTTGCGGTAGGAGTTCATGTAGTGGCTGCCGTAGCGGCTGTGGTGCAGGCGATTGCCGCGGAACACGGCGTCGTGCGACACGTCCACATACAACGCGTCGCGCACGAAGCTGATGTTGTTGTCGAGGATGCGCGCGCGCTGCGTGTTGTACAGCTGGATGCCGTTGCCGCGCTGCGGCGAGTGGTATTCGCGCTTGCCGGTGATCAGATTGCCGGCGATGAGCACGTCGTCGGACTTCTCGATCCACAGCCCGAACAGGTTGTAGACCAGGTCGCAGTTGCGCACCACCGCGCGGTGCGCGCCCGGCTGCAGGTAAATGCCGGCGTTCTGGTCCACCAGGCTGTCGCCGGAGTCGCGCACGATCAGGCCTTCGAGGGTGACATCGGCGGCGGTGACGCGCACGGTGTCGCCGACCAGGCCGCCACTCAGCCGCGGCCGACCGATACCGCGCAGGGTCAGCGCTTGCTCGATGCGGAAGTTGCCGCGGTACTCGCCGCGCTCGATCAGGAGCACATCACCCGACGCAGCGCGGTCGATCGCGTCCTGCAACGATGTGCCCGCGGCCACGCGCCAGGTCGCCGCTGCACCACCACCCGCACCAAGGCCTAGTAGCAGGGCGAGCAGCAGGCGCATGCTCATACCCACATCCATCCCAGCCATTTCAGCGCCAGGAACAAGGCCGCGCCGATCAGCAGGTTCTTGAAGCAGACATAGCTCAGCATGTCCATCACGCCGGCCTCGCGGTAGTTGTCCTGCCACCACGGACCGTCCTTGACGTAGCGCCGCCCGGAGAGGCGGATCAATACCTCGTACACGCTCCAGCCGAACCACCAGCCGATGATCGCGCCCGAGGACAGACGCCCGCTCGCGGCCAGCACCCAGGCCACGGTCGCGGCGATCGCGAGCGAGAAGCCGGCGACCTGCAGCGCGCGCTGCGAACGCCAGCCTTCGCGGCTCCACGGCCACAGGTGATCGCGGATCTCCAGCCAGATCCACTCGATGCGGCCGACGTCGATCTTGTGCGGCGGCATCACCGGGTCGCTCGGCATGCGCGGATCCGGGCCCGCCGCGTAGCGTGCAGCCGCAGCCTCCGGCTCCGAAGCCGGCAGGTAGTAGCCGTCGTCACCGATCAGCGTGATCGCGATGCCGGCGCGCTCGCGGCGTTTGCGTTCCTTCGCCAGCGGCGGACAAGCCGTGGGTTCGGTGTACAGCACCAGGCAGTCCAGACAGTGCAGGCACTCGCGATGGTCGATGCGGCCATCGGCGTCGATCGCCTGCGAACCGCAACCGGCCGCGCAGGCCTTGCAGGTGTTGCACTCCTGCTTGCGCGGCAAGCCATACCAGCGGAACGTGCTCGGCATCGCCAGCGCCGCACCGAGCGGGCACAGGTATTTGCAATACGGCCGTTCGATGAAGATCGACAGGCCGAGCAGCACCGCCACGAACAGTCCGTAGGGCCAGGCTCGATGGCCGATGCCGACCAGGAAGGTGGTCTTGAACGGCTCGACCTCGGCCAGCACTTCGGCCAGGCCCATCGAGAACATCGACACCGCCAGCAGACCGAAGAACACCGCGTACTTGAGCCACTTCAGCCGGTCGTGCCAGCGTTGCGGCAACGAGAACTGGAAGCGCTTCAGACCGATCGCACCGGCGATCTTGTAGAGCGCTTCCGAGAGCGATCCGAACGGGCACATCCAGCCGCAGAACAGGCCGCGCCCGTACAGGAACACGGTGGCGATGATGAAGATCCAGAACAGGAAGATGAACGGATCGGACAGGAACAGCGACCAGGTCCACTGGAACAGCAGCGAGTGGAACCAGGTCAGCACCTGGGTGATCGACGGTTGCGCCATCGCAGCGAAGCCGACCAGCACGATGCTGATCGCCCAGGCGCTGTACTTGAACGCATTCACCGGCCACTTGTTGCGGCGCGTGGCGCGTCGGGTCAGGCGCTCGCGCTGCGAGTACACGAGGGTCACCGCGAGCAGCAGCAGCACGAACGCGACGATCGCCGGCGCCTTCGACTTCCAGATGCGCACCCACGGCGCCGCCGCTTCCTGCACTTCGGGGCGCCCGCCTTCGAGCAATTCCGCGGCCAGCCAGTACGGCGCGTCGAAGTTGGCGAAGCTGCGCGCACCGGTGGCGCGATCGACGCGGTTGCCGAGGAAACTCAGCTTCCACGGATAGGCCGGCGAGAACGACTCGGAGCGCAGGATAAAGATCGCCGACTCGGTGAAGGCCGGCGCGCCGACGGCTTCGAGGCCGTAGAGATTGAGGTAGTCGAGGTCGCGGAAGGTGAAGGCATCCGCCCCCTGCTTGGCCTGGATGCGGTCGTAGATGCCGCCGCGCACGAAGCCCGAGCCCTTGAACGATTCGCGCCCGCCGCTGCGGATGATGAACAGTGCGTGCTCGTGTTCGCCAAGACGCGCGCGCAGATTGGCCCAGCCGTTATCGCCGAGCAGGCTGGCGCCGACATCGGGATGATTCAGGTCGCCGAACCAGAGCTCGATGAACGGCTCGCCGTCCGGCACGACACCTACCTGTTCCGGGCGCACCAGCAGGCGCTGCACGCTGCCCTGCTCGACCAGTTCGTTCCAACCGTAGCGCCGCCCGCTGACCGCGAAACGCGCCGGCGCGCGCACGGTCGGTTCGAGGATGCCGACCTGGCGCGCGATCGCGCTGCCGGAGGCGAGCATCACCTGGTTCTGCGCAATCACGGTGACGGTGGCGCCCGAGATCGCGTCGACGCCAAGCACCTCTTCCTCCGGCCGCGACTGGCCGACCTCGATCCGGTCGCGCACCGACTTGCCGAGGTACTGGTCGTTGAAGCGCAGCAGCGCCGACTCGGGGATGCCGAGCAGCAGGATCGGCTCGGAATGCTTGAGCACCTTGACGCCGACGAAGCGGCCGTCGCGGTCCATGCCGATCAGCGTCACCACCGGCTTGCCCGAGTAGGCCGGGGTGTCGGTGATGTCGGTCGACAGCATGACGTAGCCGAGCAGCTCCTTGCCGCCCGCGCCATCGCTGCGGTGGGCCTCGACATAGGGCGGCCGCCCCTTGCGTTCGGAAAAGCTCTCGGCGCCGGGGAACACCTCGGCACAGGGCACCAGCGCGCACAGGTCGGGCGCCGTGGCGAGCGTGTCCGGCAACTCGGCCTCGTAGGCGCCGTTGCCGGCGCGCGCGGGCCCGACTGCAGCCAGCAATGCAACGAACAGCAGGCAGAGGCAGGCCGCGAAACGGCCCGCCCTGCATTGGTCAATCGGAATCATCCACCCATCCTTCATCGGCCAACGCCGAGGCGCGAGCCAGATCCGTCCGGCAGCGGCAGACCCCCGCCGCTGCCGCCTCGCCGCACGTCGACTAGCCTTCGACGATCATGCGCGAACGCATTTCCAGATGCAGCGCGTGGCAGAAGTGCGTGCAATAGCACCAGAACACGCCCGCCTTGTCGGCGGTGAAGGTCACCGACGCGGTCTCCTGCGGATTGACGATGAAGTTGACGTTGTGGTTCGGGATGGCGAAGCCGTGGGTCAGGTCCTCGACCTTGTCCAGGTTGGTCAGGATCAACGTGACCTCATCACCCTTCTTGAGCTTGAAGTCGCGCAGGCTGAACGCCGGCGCCTGCGAGGTCATCTTGACGGTGACCTTGCGGCCGTCGCGGAACACACCGGACTCCTTCGGGTCCTTGATCGCATTCGGGAACTCTTCGAGCGTGTACACCTGCTTCGGGCGCAGCAGGTCGCGCTTGAAGATGATGAAGTCGTGCGGTTCGCCACGCACCGGATGGTCGGCGAGCAGCACCATCTTGTCGCCGGAGATGTCGATCAACTGCTCGTTCTCCGGGTGCAACGGCCCCACCGGCAGGAAACGGTCCTTGGAGAACTTGCAACCGACCGCCAGGTACTTGCCGTCGGCAGCGCGCGTCTCCGACTGCGACGCGTTCAGGTGCCCGGGCTGGTACGACAGGTCGAGACGATCGAGCACGTACTGCGCGGTCTTGTCGCCGGCGTGGAACTTGATCGCGGCATCCACGTTCCATTTCACCACCTGGCTGTCGAGGAACAGCGTGGTGTAGGCGTTGCCACGGCCATCGAACGCCGTGTGCAACGGGCCCAAACCCAGCTCGACCTCGGCGACGATGGCGTCGTCGAGCTTGGCCAGCTTGCCGTCGAAATAGTCGAGCACGCGCGACAGCTCGATCACCGTACCGGTCGGCGACAGCTTGCCGGCGCAGATGAAATACTTGCCGTCCGGGCTGGCATTCACGCCGTGCGGGTTCTTCGGTACCGGCACATAGGCGGTCAGCGCCGTGGCCGGGTCCTGGTTGGCGGCGCGGGTGCCATCGACCACCGGCACCTTGGAATCGCCGTAGGTCTTGAAGCTGCCGGCCTTCACCGCCGCCTCGATGCGCGCGATGTTGAAGAACACGCAGGCGTCGCGTTCGGCCGCCATCATCTCTTCGTAGAGCGCGCCCATCTCGATGTTGTACTGGTTGGTCGCGGCGAGCTTGCCGTCGTAGGAGGTGGCGACCAGATCGCAGTTGCCATCGAGCAGCACCTGCCAGCGCACTTCCATGGTCTCGGCATCGACGCAGCTGAACAGCGAGCGGTACTGGCTGGCGTCGTCGCTGCCGGTGTTCGGCAGCGGGATCGAGAACTCGCCGCCGCAGAACACGCGCGTGGTGTAGTTGATCGCCGCATCGACCGGATCGGCTTTGTCCGGGAAGATGCCGTGGAAACCCTGCACGTTGGGCAGGTCGGTGATCTTGTCGCAGACGAAGTAGTCGAGGCGGATGCGGGCCACGCGGGCGTTGATCTTGTCGTTGATCCAGGCGTAGCGGCCGTCGTAGTTGCCGTCCTTGTACGAGGCATGGGTGTGATGGGTGTCGGCGACGTGGTAGCGCAGGCTGCCGTCGGCCTTGGTGCCCATCACCTTCTTCGATTCATTGGTGATGCCCCAGCCGACCAACGCGTCCGGCACGAAGCAGGGAATGCGCGTGATCTCGCGCCCGGAAGGCAGGCCGAGCACGCGCATGTCGCCGGTGTGTCCGCCACTCCACAGGCCGTAGTAGGTGTCGAGTTCGCCGGGCTTGAGGTGGACGCTGGCGGCGTGGTCACTGCCGCCTGCGGCGGCTACCGGCGCCACTGGCGGCGCCGCGCTGTTCGGCTTTTCCGAACAGGCGGCCACGCCAGCCAGACCGGCGAGCGCGGTGTAGTTGATGAACTTGCGGCGGCCAAGCATCGCGGAGGCCGAATCTTCCTGCACTTTGTTGTCGCTCATGTCTTGATCCTCGTCAGCGCCCTGTCCGGATCTCGGACTCGCGGGCGGGTTGGAAACGTCGTTCTGCCGCCGAGCATGTTGATCCTGTCGACTTCGTGCGCGATTGACATCGGTCAATCCTGCACATGCGATCGTGATTGGCCATGCACGCCGTGCTCTATAGACTGCAAGGTCAGCCCACGCCCAGGCGCGACACCGCAGCATGAAGCCCGAAATTCTCGATGCCCGACAACGCGCCCGCCGTCGCCTGAGCCAGGCGCTGCCGCTGCTGGCGTGCGGGCTGGTGCTGCCGCCGGTGCGGGCGCGCAGCGGCGTCTATCAGGGCTCGCGACCATTGATGGGCACCCGCCTCGATCTCACCCTGCAGGGCGATGGCGACGCCGCACTCGCCCGCGCCGCCGAGATCGCCTTTGCCGAGATGGCGCGCCTCGCCGACCTGATGAGCCGCTACCGCGCTACCGGCGCGCTCAATGCCATTCACCTTGCCGCCGGGCTGCAACCGGTGCGCGTGCCGCCGGAGCTGATGCAGGTGCTGCGCATGGCACAGGCGGCGGCACGAGCCAGCGGTGGCGCCTTCGACGCCACCGTCGGTTCGCTGCGCAGCTGGGACTTCAATCCGCAGCAACCCTCGATCGCCAGCGCCGAACAAGTAGCAGCGGAGTTGCCACTGGTCGGCTTCGATGCGCTCGTGCTCGACGAGCGCGCCGGCACCGCCTATCTCGCGCGCCGCGGCGTTCGCCTTGACCTCGGCGGCATCGCCAAGCTGCCGATCCTGGAGGCGGGCATGCAGGTGCTGAATCGCGCAGGCGTGACCAACGCCATGATCAATGGCGGCGGCGATGTACTGGTGCACGGCCAACTCGACGGCCACGACTGGCGCATCGGCCTGCGCGATCCGCGCCGACCGCAGCAACTGCTCGGCACGGTCGCGCTGAGCCGCGGTTTCGTCGCCGCCTCGGGCGACTACGAACGCTTCGTGATGCACCAGGGCCAACGCCTGCACCACGTCCTCGACCCGAAGACCGGCTACCCGACCCGCGGCCCCCACGGCGTCGCCCTGATCAGCGAACACCTCGAAGCCATCAACGGCCTCGGCACCGCCATCATGGTCACCGGCGCCAAAGCCGGCCGCGAACGCCTGCAAGCCCTGCCCGCCGTAGACGCCCTGATCGTCGACGCCGACAACGAACTCTGGCTCTCCCCCGGCATGACCAAGCGCCTGCCGGCAACGACCGGCTGAGGCGCTCGCGGTCGCGCACCGCTCGGGCCCGCCCGGTTCACCTGGAGCGCCGAAATCCTCACGCTTCGACAGGAAAAAGGCGGGGCGCGTGAACTTGTCGCGGTCAGCCCGATGTGTTGTCGTACCGAGTGGTGCTGGCCATCGACTACCAACGACAGTTGGCGAGGGTGCGCTTTGTCGGCACCCATGCGCAGTACGACCGGATCGACGCGGAGAACATCTGATGAACATCAAACCCATCCGCAACAAGACCGACTACAAGCGGGCAATGATTCGGATCGACGAACTTTGGGGCGCGCGTATCGGCAGCCCGGATGGGGACGAACTCGAAGTGCTGGCCGTCCTGGTGGAGCGCTACGAGGCCCAGCACCAGCCGATGCCACCCTCCCATCCCATCGAGGCAATCAAGTTCCGCATGGAACAGCTTGGCCTGACGGCACGCCAGCTGGAGCCATACATTGGCCCCAGCGGGCGCGTGTCGGAGGTGTTGAGTGGCAAGCGCCACCTGAGCCTGACCATGGTGAAGCGGCTGCACGAGGGGCTGCGCATTCCCTACGAAAGCCTGCTGTCGAATACGGCCTGATCCGCAGGCGGCGACGCGATGCGTCAGCGCGCCAGCCTGTCGACTCGCCAACCTCGCGCATCCGGCCACGGTTTGCTAACGTCGGGTGATGCAGCCTGCGAACAGGATCGCCCCGCGACGACCATGGCACCTCTTTGTGCCGAAGCTGGTCAGCGTGCTGCGGCGGGGGTATGGGCTGGGGGACTTTCGCCATGATGTGGTCGCCGGGCTCACGGTCGCGGTGGTCGCGCTGCCGCTGGCGATGGCGCTTGCGATCGCGTCTGGCACGACGCCGGAAAAGGGGTTGCATACGGCGATCATCGCCGGGTTCCTGATCTCGTTCCTCGGTGGCTCGCGCGTGCAAATCGGCGGGCCGACTGCGGCGTTCATTCCGGTGGTGTTCGGGATCATCGAGAAGTTCGGCTATGAAGGGCTGATTCTGTGCACGCTGTTGGCGGGCGTGATGCTGATCGGCGCCGGGCTGCTGCGCCTTGGCACGCTGATGCGCTACATGCCGCAGCCGGTGATCGTCGGCTTCACCGCCGGCATCGCGGTCAGCATCTTTTCGAGCCAGATCAAGGACGCGCTCGGCCTCGACATCGCGAAGTTGCCGGCCGAGTTCCTGCCGCGCTGGCGCACCTATTTCGCTTCGTTCGACAGCTTCGACGCGGCCACCGCCCTGCTCTGCGTCGTCGGCATCGTGAGCCTGGTGCTGATGCGACGCTGGCGGCCGAAGTGGCCGGGGTTCCTGATCGTGGTCGCGCTGGCGGCGGTCGTGGTCACGCTGGGCGGCGTTCCGGTCGACACCATCGCGACGCGCTTCGGCGGCATCCCGTCGAGCTTGCCGAGCTTCGACTTCCCGGTCATTCCCTGGGAGCGCAGCTTCGAGATGCTGCCGGCCAGTTTCACCATCGCCTTTCTCGCCGGGGTCGAGTCGCTGCTCTCGGCGGTGGTCGCCGACGGCATGATCGGCGGACGCCATCGCTCGAATGCGGAACTGGTGGCGCAAGGCGTCGCCAACTGCGGTTCGGCGCTGTTTGGCGGCCTGCCCGCGACCGGCGCCATCGCGCGCACCGCAACCAATGTCCGCGCCGGCGCGCGTTCGCCGATCGCCGGCATCCTGCATGCACTGTTCATCCTCGCGTTCATGCTGGTCGCGGCGCCGCTGATGGGCTACGTGCCGCTGGCGATCCTGGCTTCGGTGCTGCTGGTCGTGGCCTGGAACATGGCCGAAATCCAGCACGTGAAGCACCTGCTGCACGGCCCGGTCGGCGACCGCGTGGTGCTGGTCGTCACCTTCACCCTCACCGTGGTGGCCGATCTCACCGTCGCCATCGAAGTCGGCGTGGTGCTGGCGGCGTTCCTGTTCATGCACCGCATGAGCGAGGTGGTCGAGATCGAATCCGGGCGCAAGCTGATCGAGGACGACGAGGAAGACGCCGGCGCCCCGACGCAACCGGATCAGCGCGCGCAGCTCCCCGCGGGGGTCGAGGCGTTCCAGATCTCCGGGCCGTTGTTCTTCGCCGTCGCCAACCGCCTCGACGACGTGCTCGACCAGTTCGCCGAGCGACCGCAGCTGTTCATTTTGCGCCTGCGCCGGGTGCCGCTGATGGATGCTTCCGGGGCCCAGGCGGTGCGCCAGTTCCTCGACCGTGCCGACAAGCTCGGCATCAAGGTGTTCTTCTCCGGCCTGCAACCACAGCCGCACAAGGTGCTGATGTCGATGAACATCCTGGAGCACCCGAACCTGCTGATGCTGGCCGAGAACTTCGAGATCGCGGTGGAAACCGCACGCGACTTCCTGGAGCAACTGGCGCAACGCAAGGCGCGCGCCTGATCGCGACGGGGCGCGAAGAATCTGCGCGGATTCTGCGTACTGCGAGGCAACCCCAACCTCGGAGTACCCGATGAACTACCTGATGCGCGGCGCCCATGCCGCCCTGTTCGGCCTGGCATCGCTGACGGCGAGCGCGTCGCCGGTGCTCGACCCGGCCTTCGATGGCGATGGCCTGCGGGTGGTGTCTGGGCTCGGCAACGGGGTCAGTTCGGTCGGCTCCTGCCCGGTCGAGGGCGGCAGCCTGGCGGTGGTGGCCTACGACGAACAGGCGACCCAGTTCGTGATCCTGCGCCTGCGACCGGACGGCGATCTCGACACCGCGTTTTCCGGCGACGGCATCGCGCGCGAAACCGCGCCGCCGAGCTGGAATGCAAAAAGCAGCGTGATGGCCTGCAGCGGCGTCAACAACGGCAATGCCTCAGACGACGAGATGGCACTGGCCTTCGTGCAGCGGGGCAACCCCGACCTGACTCGCCTCGCCCGCCTGAATCTGCAAACCGGGCAATTCGCGGCGGACTATTTCGGCCAGACCTCCAGCTACGACATCAGTACGCTCGCCACCGGATCGGCGATGCTGGGCGACACCCGCCTCGGCTCGCTGCTGCGACTGGGGAGCGGCGAATGGCTGCTTGTGGGCCAACTGCAAGGCTTCGGAACAACGCTCGGCTTTGCAGCGCGCTTCAATGCCGCGATGACCTGGGCGAGCGCCGCGGCCACACCCACCTCGGCCGAAGCCAATCCGCAGCACCTGGCCGCGGCGCGCGTCGGCGGCGATGGCCGCATCCACGCGTTGGCACACGGCACCAGCAGCGGCGGCGTCCCCGCGCTGCTGCTGCTGCGTCTGAACAGCACCACGCTGCAGCTCGACTCGGCCACCGCCTACTCGCGCCCTGCCGACTTTCGCGTGCACCGCGGGCGCTCGATCAGCGGCACCACGATGGTGGCCGCCGGCAGCCAACCCCTTGCGCAAGGTGGCGGGCAACCGCTGCTGCTGGTCGCCCACGACAGCGGCGTCCAGGAGCTGGCACTGCCGCTGCCCGAAGCGCTCGGCGGACTGCCGACCAACATCAACGCCTCGACCGCAGCGCTGCCCACGGCCACCGCGGCGGCCGGCGGACGCGCGATCTTCGCGGCCAACCTCGAAGCCGACAACGGCGCAGCGATCGGGTTCTACGTGGCCGTCATCCGGCCGCTGCCCGACCCGTCGGAATACGAGGTGGATACGCGGTTCGGCAACCACGGCGGCGGCAGCTTCCGCTACACCGGCAACGGCGGCTGCTGGGGTTCGCAGGGCCTTGGCAACATCAGTTCCTGGGGCAATGCCACCGCGCTGGTGGCCACTACGTCACCCACCTGCAATTCCGGGGTCGAGCACCCGCTGATCGCACGCATCGACACCCATCCAAACCCCTTGCTCTCCGACTCGTTCGAATAGCCGCTACACGGCATATTCCGGGGCGGCATGGCCACTGCGCATCGCGTCATATCCGTCGCGGCACGCTTTCGCGGACAATGGGCGAATGACGCTGACCCATCTGGACCGGCTCGAAGCCGAGAGCCTGCACATCCTGCGCGAAGTCGCCGCCGAGTTCGCGCGGCCGGTGATGCTGTATTCGATCGGCAAGGACAGCTCGGTGCTGCTGCACCTGTTGCGCAAGGCCTTCCATCCGGCGCCGCCGCCGATCCCGCTGCTGCATGTCGATACCGGCTGGAAGTTCCGCGACATGTACGCGCTGCGCGACCAAGTGCCGGCGCGCTATGGCGTCGAGCTGCGCGTGCACATCAATCCCGACGGGCAGCGCGACGGTGTCGGGCCGATCAGCCACGGCTCGGCCGAGCACACCCGCATCATGAAGACCGAAGGGCTGAAACAGGCGCTGGAGGCCGGCCGTTACGATGCCGCCATCGGCGGAGCACGCCGCGACGAGGAAGCCTCGCGCGCCAAGGAGCGGGTGTTCTCGTTCCGCAGCAGCGCGCATCGCTGGGACCCCAAGCAACAGCGTCCGGAGCCATGGAACCTTTACAACACCCGCATCGCCCCGGGCGAGAGCGTGCGCGTGTTCCCGCTCTCGAACTGGACCGAACTCGACATCTGGCTGTACATCCTGCGCGAACGCATCCCGGTGGTGCCCTTGTACTTCGCGGCCGAGCGGCCGGTGGTCGAACGCGACGGCGCCCTGATCCTAGTCGATGACGAGCGTCTGCCGATGCGGCCCGGGGAGACACCGCAGCTGCGCCGCATCCGCTTCCGCACACTCGGCTGCTATCCGTTGTCGGGCGCGATCGAGTCCGCCGCCGATCGTCTGGAGGCGGTGATAGCGGAGATGCTGGTCGCGCGCCAGTCCGAGCGTCAGGGCCGGCTGATCGACGGCGATGCCGGGGCGTCGATGGAGCAGAAGAAGCAGGAGGGGTATTTCTGATGGTGGGTGTCGGGAAAGCGTCCGGGAGAATCCCGGACCCACAGGAGCTTGGGAAAGCGTCCGGGAGAATCCCGGACCCACAAGAGCCTGGCCTGGAGCTGCAGGCAGGGGCAATTTCGGCGTATCTAGCGCGGCATGAGCGCAAGCCGTTGCTGCGTTTCATCACCTGCGGCAGCGTCGACGACGGCAAGAGCACCCTGATCGGGCGTCTGCTGTACGAGAGCAAGCAGCTCTACGACGACCAGCTTGCGCGCCTCGAACGCGACAGCGCCCGCCACGGCACCCAGGGCGAAGCGATCGACTACGCGCTGCTGCTCGATGGGCTCGCCGCCGAACGCGAGCAAGGCATCACCATCGACGTCGCCTACCGCTTCTTCGGCACCGACCGCCGCCAGTTCATCGTCGCCGACTGCCCCGGGCACGAGCAATACACCCGCAACATGGCCACCGGCGCATCCACTGCGGATGTCGCCGTGGTCCTGGTCGACGCACGCAAGGGCCTGCTCACGCAGACGCGCCGACACAGCTACATCGTCGCCCTGCTCGGCATCCGCGATGTCGTGCTCGCGGTGAACAAGATGGACCTGGTCGGCTACGACCAGTCGCGCTTCGATGCCATCGCCACCGAATACCGCGAGCTTGCGGCCACGCTCGGCATCGCCCGGGTACAGGCGATTCCGCTCTCGGGCCTGGTCGGCGACAACGTGATCGCGCGCTCGACCGCCACGCCGTGGTACGCCGGGCCGCCCCTGCTCGAACACCTGGAAATACAGCCGCTACCCGACGACGACACCGCGACGCCACTGCGCATGCCGGTGCAGTGGGTGTGCCGACCGCACGCCGATTTCCGCGGCTATGCCGGGCTGATCGCAAGCGGTCGCGTGCAGCTCGGCGACGAACTGGTGTCGCTGCCTTCGGGCCGCCATGCGCGCGTCGCCAGCATCGCCGTCGGCGACGCTGCACGCGAATCCGCACAGGCCGGCGAGTCGGCATTGATCGCGCTCGATCACGAGATCGACGTCAGCCGCGGCGACGTGCTCGCGTCCGCCGCCGCGCCGTGTGCGATCGCCGACCAGTTCGCGGTGCAGCTGCTGTGGCTCGACGACGCGCCGCTGATGCCGGGCCGGCGCTATCTGCTGAAGTCCGCTGCGCGCACGGTGACGGCGCAGGTCACCGCGATCAAGCACAAGGTCGATGTGAACACCCAGGAGCACCTGGCCGCGACGCGGCTGCTGCTGAACGAGGTCGCGGTGTGCAACCTGTCGCTGGACCAGGACATCGCGTTCGCGCCCTACGCCGAGAATCGCGCGCTCGGCGCCTTCATCCTGATCGACCGCAGCAGCAACGCCACCGTCGCGATGGGGCGCATCGAGTTCGCGCTGCGCCGCGCCAGCAACGTGCACTGGCAGGCGCTCGATGTGGGCAAGCAGGCGCGCGCCGCGATCAAGGGCCAGGTGCCGCGCTGCCTGTGGTTCACCGGGCTGTCGGGCTCGGGCAAGTCGACCATCGCGAACCTGGTCGAGAAGCGCCTGCTCGCCAGCGGCCACCACACCTACCTGCTCGATGGCGACAACGTGCGCCACGGCCTCAACCGCGATCTCGGCTTCAGCGCCGAGGATCGCGTCGAGAACATCCGCCGTGTCTCCGAAGTCGCGCGCCTGATGGTCGATGCCGGGCTGATCGTGATCGTGTCCTTCATCTCGCCCTTCCGCGATGAGCGGCGAATGGCGCGCGAGCGCTTTGCCGACGGCGAGTTCATCGAAGTGTTCGTCGACACCCCGCTCGAAGTCTGCGAGCAACGCGACGTCAAAGGCCTGTACGCGAAGGCCCGCGCCGGCCTGATCCCGAACTTCACCGGCATCGACTCGCCCTACGAGCGTCCCGAGCAGGCCGAGTTGGTGCTCGATACCACGGCGGCGAGCTCGGACCAGTTGGCCATGCGGGTGGTGGAGGCGGTGCTGGGGTAGTCGGAATCGCGGGCCGGAGCCC
Organism: Lysobacterales bacterium; assembly: GCA_016703225.1. Taxonomy (NCBI): domain Bacteria; kingdom Pseudomonadati; phylum Pseudomonadota; class Gammaproteobacteria; order Lysobacterales; species Lysobacterales bacterium. The sequence goes on along the minus strand of JADJCM010000010.1, from coordinate 132,501 downwards.
GCTCCCACAGGTGCTCCAGGAGGGTTTGTCTGTGCACCCGTGGGAGCGGGCTCCGGCCCGCGATGCTCCTGCAAAACCCCGATGCCCCGGCCGCCGCGTTCCACCCCCCATGACCGCCGCCATCGCCCTGTCCCCGCTTCACTTCCCTGCCGCCGAGGCTATGCCGGATGCAGCGCATCGTTTACGCTCGTGGACGATGACCGAACGCAGCGACGAGGAACTGATGCTGGCCTACGCAAGCGGCGACGCGCGTGCGTTCGAGACGCTGTACACGCGTCATCGCGGGCCGTTGTTCCGGTTCCTGTTGCGTGGTCTGAAGCGCCGCGAACTCGCCGACGAGATGTTCCAGGAAGTGTGGGGGCGTGTGATCCAGGCGCGTGCGCGCTATCGCGTCGAGGCCAAGTTCTCGACCTGGCTGCTGCAGATCGCGCACAACCTGGTGATCGACCAGTATCGCCGCGAGCGCCCCGAGGACAACGGCGAAACCGCCGAGAACGCCTTCCGTGTTGCCGAGAACGACGAGCGTGAACGTCCCGAACGCGTGCTCAGCGACTTCGAGCAGTCGCGCCGCCTGCAAGATGCCCTCGCGGAGTTGCCGGCCGAACAACGCGGCGCCTTCCTGCTGCGCGTCGAGAACGGCCTCGGCATCGAGGAAATCGCCGAAGTGATGGCGGTTGGGCGTGAAACCGCGAAATCGCGGCTGCGCTATGCCCTTGAAAAACTGCGATCCAGCTTGAGGTCATGCGCATGAACGACCGCGAGCTCGAAGACCTGATGCGCGACTACGAGGCCGAAGTGGCCGCGTACAAGCGGCTGCCGCAGTCGGAGCCGACCGCGTTGCTCGACCGCGCGGTGCTGACCAAAGCGCGCGCTGCGGTCAGCCACACCTACCGGCCGCCGCGCTGGATCGCGCTGGCCGCGAGCTTTGCCGGCGTCGCCATCGCCGCCGGCATCGGCTGGCGCGTGTACGAGGCACAGGAATCCGCGCGCGGCGAAGCCATGCTCGATGGCGCACGGGCGCGCGAGGAGACCTTTGAGGTCGAGGTGTTGCCGAGTTCCAGCCGCGACCGTGCCAAGGCACTGGAGATGGCGCAATTGCCACCGCCGCCGCCCGCAAAGCCAGAGCCGCAGGCGTTCAACGAAGCCAAGAGCGAGCAGCAATCCCAGCCGGCTGCAGAAGAGGTGGTCCTGGCCGACCGGGCGGAACCAACAGCGAGCGAAGCGCTCTCCGCAGCCGCTGCGCCGGCGCCGCAACGACGTGGCGCGATCGAAGCCGACAAGCGCGCCGATCACGCCACGCGTTCGGCGATGCCGGAGCAGCGCCAGAATCTGGCTGCTCCGGCCACCCCGGCTCCAGCAGCACCGGTCATCGCGCTCGGCAGTGCTGCCGAGGATGCCAAGGACGCCTCAAGCGAACGCATCGACGCCGACCAGGAATCAGGCGCCGGCCGCGCCCAGGAAAAGCAGGATCTGCACGCGCGCGATGAATGGCTGGAGCGCATCCGCCGACTGGTGCGCGAGCGCCGCCACAGCGAAGCGCGCGCCGAACTGCTGCGCTTCCGTGCGGCTTATCCGGATGCCGTGATCCCCCCGGACCTGCGCCGCTTCCAGCCATGAGCCTGCTGCCGACGCTGGCGGCGGCGCATCGCTTCGACATCGAGATCAAGAAGAGCCGCTTCATCGCCCAGGCCGCGCACGCCGACAGCTTGGCCGCGGCGATGGCCTTCATCGCCAGCGCCAGCGACGAGGACGCCCGCCACAACTGCTGGGCCTATCGCATCGGCGAGCTCTATCGATCGGACGATGCCGACGAGCCGGCCGGAACCGCGGGCCGTCCCATTCTGGCTGCGATCGACGGCCAGGGGCTGGACCAGGTCGTGGTCGTGGTCACGCGCTGGTTCGGCGGAATCAAGCTCGGCGCGGGCGGACTGGTACGCGCCTATGGCGGTGCTGCGGCCGAATGCCTGCGCACCGCGCCGCGGCAACTGCGTGAGCGCATGTGCGAGATCGAAATCAGTCTTGGTTTTGCGCATCTGGGTGCCGCCCATGCGCTGATCGACAGCAGCAGCGCCGAGAAACTGGAGGAACGCTTCAACGCCGACGGCGTGCAGCTGCGCCTGCGCGTGCGTGCCGACCAGGTCGAACGATTCGGCCAGCAACTGCGCGACGCCAGCCGCGGCCAGGCGACCATGCGCCTGATCGATTGAGGCTGCGCGACGCGCTTGCGTCGGCCATCGCCGCCCCCACATCGCAGCGATGTCCACGCCCGAAGCAAGTCCCAAGCCCGGCCTGAAGCCGCTGCGCGCAGTGTTGCCGTTCCTGCGCCCCTATCGTCCGCTGGCCGCCGGCTGGCTGCTGTTTCTGATGCTGTCCTCGGGCGCATCGCTGACACTGCCCTGGGCGGTCGGGCAGATGATCGACCACGGTTTCTCCGGCGGTGACCCGGCAGCGATCGACCGCAGCTTCCTCGGACTGTTCCTCGTTGCCGGCGTACTCGCGATCGCCACCGCGATGCGCTTCTGGTTCGTCTCGATGCTCGGCGAATCCGTGGTCGCCGACCTGCGGCGTCGGCTCTACGCCCACTTGCTGACGCTCGACGCCGCGTTCTTCGAGCGCAGTCGCAGCGGCGAACTGTTGTCGCGCATCACCGCAGACGCGGAATTGGTACAGACAGTGATTGGCTCGTCGGTATCGGTGGCCCTGCGCAGCGTGGTCATGTTGATCGGCGCCAGCGTGCTGCTCGCGATCACCAGCCCCAAGCTCGCCGGCCTGGCGGCACTGGTGATTCCACTCGCGATCCTGCCGATCGTGTTCTTCGGTCGCCGCGTGCGCGGCTTGTCGAAGGAGTCGCAGGAACGCATCGCCGATGCCACCGCACAAGCCGCGGAGTCGCTTGGCGCGATCCAGACGTTGCAGGCGTACACGCGCGAAGTCGCGGAGTCGCGGCGTTTCGACGGTGCCATCCTGCGTGCGCTCGGCACGGCGCGCCGGCGCATCTCGACGCGGGCATGGCTGACGCTGATGGTGATCCTGCTGGTGTTCGGCGCGATCACCCTGGTGCTGTGGGTCGGCGCCAAGGACGTGCTTGCCGGCGCGATGACCGCCGGAACCCTGGGCCAGTTCGTGTTCTACGCGGTCACCGCTGCCGCTTCGGTCGGCGCACTCACCGAAGTCTGGGGCGAGGTGCAGCGCGCCGCCGGCGCGATGGAGCGCATCGCCGAACTGCTCGCCACCGTGCCCGCAGTGCGCGATCGCGCCGATGCCAAGGCAAGGTCCAATACACCGCGCGGCGCGATCCGCTTCGAGCACGTGCGCTTTCGCTACCCGAGCCGACCCGGGCAGATCGCGCTCGACGACTTCTCGCTCGACATCCGCCCCGGCGAAACCATCGCCCTGGTCGGCCCAAGCGGCGCTGGCAAGAGCACCCTTTTCCAGCTGTTGCTGCGCTTCCATGAGGCCGAATCCGGCCGCATCCTGATCGACGACCACGCCATCGATCAGATGCCACTCGCCGACTTGCGCAACGGCATCGCGCTGGTGCCTCAGCACCCGGTGATCTTCGCGATGGATGCCGCCGCCAACATCGCGCTCGGCGGTGACGGTGCCGACCAGGCCGCGATCGAACGGGCCGCGCGCGCAGCGCAGGCACACGAGTTCATTCTCGCCCAACCCGGCGGCTACGCCGCCGAACTCGGCGAACGCGGCGTGCGCCTCTCCGGCGGCCAGCGCCAGCGCATCGCGATCGCACGCGCGCTACTGCGCGACGCCCCGATCCTGCTGCTCGACGAAGCCACCAGCGCGCTCGACGCGCAATCCGAAGCGGCGATCCAGCAAGCGATCGACGCCGTGGTCGGCAGCCGCACCACGATCATCATCGCCCACCGCCTCGCCACCGTGCAGAAAGCCGACCGCATCGTCGTCCTCGACCACGGCCGCATCCAGGCCATCGGCAGTCACGCCGAACTGATCCAGGCCGGTGGCCTCTACGCCGAGTTGGCGCGGCTGCAGTTTTCGATGCCCGCCGACTAAGAAACCTGCATCGCAACGCTACTGCCGATGCGCCTCGCTGCGCTCGGCACATCCTACGGGGAATGGCTTGGCGTGCGAGTTGGCTCGGGGGCCTACTTGGCGGGGACTGCGAGCTTGCGTTCGGGGTCGCCAAGTGCGCCGGTCTGGAGGTTGGCGGGGAGGTGGCCAATGTCACCGGAGCCGACCAAGCGGATGCTGCCGTCGGCTTCGATGCGGATCGTGGTCAGGCTGGTGTGGCCGACCGAGAGATCGAGCCAGGCGCCGGCATCGACGGCCAGTGCCTTGGTCGTCAGGTAGCGGATCACGTTGCCGTGACAGACCAGCAACTCGCGGCGCGGCGCGCCGGTGGCGGGCTTGACGTGTTCGGCGAACAGGCGGTCGAGTTGTTCAGTGCAGGCCTTCAGCGCTTCCGCGGGCACGCCGGCCACGGCTTGCGGGCGGCGCGTCGGTGGCGTGCACTCGGCGAGGTCGGCGATGGTGGACATAGGCACGCCGGGGAGATCGTCGGCGATGACGCGCGCGGTTTCCTGGGCGCGGGTCAACGGGCTCGCGAGGATGGCATCGAAGCGCTGTGGCAGGCCGGCCAGGCGCGCGCCGAGCAATTGCGCCTGCGCGATGCCGAGCGATGACAGGCCCGGGCCGAGCTTGGGATCGGCAGCGGGATCGGCTTCGTAGTGCCCGTGTCGCGCCAGCACCAGGATGCGCGCGGCGGCGGGTGCGGCAGGCACCGACTCGGCGTGCGCGGCGGCGGCGAACGACAGCAGTGCAAGGCAGACGACGAAGGATCGGAACATGGCGCTTCCCGTGGTTGCGAGGGCCCCGATTGTGGCGCGAATCGGCGTGGCGGCGCAGCTACTCGAACTGGTTGCGGAAGATCGCGTCGACGATGGTGCTCTCGACCGCGCCGATGTCGCAGCGGGCGATGCCGTCGCCGTCGCCATCGACCGGGCGCATGACGTAGCGCGCGTCGAAGGGTGCGCAGCCATTCGGGTCGCCGCCATCGATCGCGGGGCTGCCATAGGCCGGCATCAGTGTCGGCACGTAGCCGCCGCTGAGCGTGGGCGCCTGCAGCCAGTTCATGTAGTCGACATGTTGGCTGCCGCTGTCGTTCGCAATCAGGCAGCTGCCGCCGAAATACAGGTTGTAGCCCGCTACGCCACCCTGGCTCGCGGCCAGACTTGAGTCGCAGGCCGGTATGCCGCCGTTGATCAGGTTATGCTGCAACGACGGCAAGGCGTTGACCATCAACGCGAGCTGGTCGGGCAGACCGGTCGATCCGGAAACATTGTCGTGGAAGGTGTTGTGCTCGACCGTCGCCGTGCAGCAGTTGACGAAGGCCAGGCCACCGCCGGTGGCGTTGGCATGGTTTGCGAAAAACGTGTTGTTGCGCGCAATCACGTTGGTCGTCAATGACTGGATGAAGCCGACCGCGCCGCCACGATTGCCGCGGTTGTCGTGGAAGTAATTGTTCTCCAGCAGCACGTTGTTGGGGCCATTGCCGTAGTAGACGATGGCGCCACCGTCACCGGTGCCGTCGATGTCCTGGCTCACGGTCGGGTTGCGGCACGAATTGCGGTTGCCCTCGAACTGTGTATCACGGACCGTCACCGCGATGCCGCTGCCCGGCATGTTCAGCGCCAGCGCACCGCCGTGGCCGCTGCTGCAGAAACTCGGCAGCGAGTTGTTGAGGTAGACGCGGTTGTTCTGGAACACGCTGCGCTCGATGCTGACCGCGTGTGCGCCTTCCTTGTATACGGCGCCGCCGAGCGCGTCATTGGCGGCGACCGGGATCACGGCCTCGCTCAGAATGCTGTTGTTGCTGAAGACCGAGTCGTTGATGACCAGCGCCCCGGCCGCGAACAATGCGCCGCCGCGCACGCCGGGCGTCGCTGATTGATAGTAGACGTGGCAGTCCTCGACGCGGACCGCGTTCAAGGTCAGCGCGGTGTTTGCGTTGCGCACGCGGATGCAGCCGCCGGCATCGATGCGCCCGCCGCGGCGCAGGGTGATTGCCCGCAGTTCCAGCGATTGCACCGTCGATCCGCTCGCCACCGAAATCTGGCCATGGCCGTTGCCATCGACGACCACGCCGCCGCTCATGTCCGAAGCGTCGATGCGCACCTGCGCACCAACGATGTCCGGCATCGGCTGGTTCAACCAGATCACGTTGCTGCCCGCCGGCAGCGCGAAACGGATCTCCTGCACGCCGGCATACCCCGACTGCAACCCCTGCACCGCCGCCAGCAACGAACCCGGCCCGAAGGCGGCCGTGGTCGTCACCCACGTCGTCAGCGTCTGCGCCGACACCGCTTGGGCGAACAACGTCAGCAGCAGCGCAATCACGCCACCCCATCCACGAATCACGCGCACCATCCGGCCATCTCCTCGGGAACCGGAGACAGCTACGCAACAAGGCGATCGCGATTGTCACGCTTACGTGGGTTCGGCTTTGGCCGGATGCGCTCCCCCGCCCAGCAAACTCAACCGCGCAGCTCTTCCCGAATCGTCTTGCGGATGGCCGCCTCGATCCGATCTCCGAGCAGCGCATTGCGCAGCGCCTGATTGATGAGCGTCTGGTAGCCGCGCGCACCGGCCCTAGCCTTGTACGCGGCCAGCACGTCGGTATCGATCATGATGGTGATGCGCTCCTTGCCGACGCGCTCGCGCACCGCGGCTTGCCACTCGGTGCGTTCGACCTGCTTGCCGGCAACGCGAAACTTCGCGCGCGCGAAGTCGGAGGCCTTCAGCTTGGGCGCCTCGTCAGAGCCCGACTTCCTGGTAGTAGATGTGCGTTTCATCTCGGTCTGCCTTGCGCATCGAAATCAAGCGAATGGTGTCGGTGCTCTCCACGTGCACGATCAGCACAATCAGCGCATCGAGAACCCCAACTCCGATCATGCGCTGCTCGCCGTAATCTTCTCGATCATCCTCGAACAGCACCATCGGGCCCGCAAACACCCGATGGGCGTCGGCGAAGTCCAATCCGTGCTTCTTCAGGTTGGCTTTCCGCTTGGACTCGTCCCATACGAAGCGCATGAGCCGATGATACGCATACGAATGCATATAGCAAGCGCGAGGTGGGCCGTGCCGAATCGCTCTCCAAACCGATCCGACCAAGGCATTTGGTGGTCGGCGATGCGGGCCATTGGGCAGAACTGCGCATCGTCTCCGGCAGCGGTTCCTGGTGAAGTTCGGGTAGGGTCGCACCATCCTCCCCGCCGCCAGAACCCCTCGCGATGAACTCGACCATGGAATCCGACTTGCCCGCGACGCCTGCGCCCGCACCGCCACCGTTTTCGTTCGCGCTGCTGTTGGCGGATGTCGGGCGTTTCCTGAGCTTCCGCCAGCCGAGCCCGGCGCTGCTGCAGTATTGGCCGGAGTCGCTCGGGTTCGGCCTGGTCGTCACCTGGCTGGCCGGCATCGGTCGCTACTGGGACAACCCGCGCGCCGAGCTTTGGCAACTGGCCGGACTGGGGTCGGTCGCCTATGTGCTGGTGCTGTCCCTGATGCTGTGGCTGCTGATCGCGCCGCTGCGACCGCAGCACTGGTCGTTTCGCAACGTGCTGCTGTTCGTCACGCTGACATCGCCACCGGCCCTGCTCTATGCGATTCCGGTGGAGCGCTTCACCAGCATGGACACCGCGGCGACCCTCAACGCCGGTTTCCTCGCGGTGGTCGCGGTGTGGCGGCTTGCACTCTACGCGGTGTTCCTCCAGCGCGTCGGCCAGCTGTCGGCCTTCGCCGTCGTCATCGGCACACTGCTGCCGATGGCCCTGATCGTATTCGCGCTGACCGTGCTGAACCTGGAACACGTCGTTTTCAGCATCATGTCCGGCATCCGCGATTCGGAGCGCGGCCCCAACGACACCGCCTACGTGGTCGTGCTGGTGACCACCGTGCTCGCGTTCTACGCCTCCCCGTTCCTGCTGCTGGGCTACATCGGCGGCATCTATCACGCGTGGCTGCAGCGGCACTGAGCACGTCGCTCGATCGTCAATGAAAGCGCGGCGCCGACGCCAGATCGGGCCTGCGCCGCACGGATGCACCGTCGCTGCGCCCTTCCGATCCGAAGTGCGTACGCCGCCAAGCGAATGCGCACGCGCGCTCCCGATTGCATCGACTCCTACAGGTCGTTGGGCCGCAAGCCGGTGTGCTTGGCAATGCGCGCAAGCATGCGCGGACCGATCTCGTCGCCGTCGTGAAACGCGAATACGAAATCCGGCCAGTCAGTCCTGGACAACGTCCGGTGAGAACCGGTCTGACGCTTCGGCTGCCATCCGATGCAGATCAGTGCCGCAAGTACTCGCCTCGCCTTGCAGGAAGGCCACTCACTCATGCCGCAACAGGAAGCGAGATGCTGATTTCCAGCGCCCGAACCTCGCCGTGCTCGAGTTGTTCCGCAAGGGCACGCAGCGCCAGTGCTTCGGCGCGACCCATGGCCTCATCGGCGCTGGTGCCATAGGCCATCGCGCCGGGTAGACCGGTCACCTCAGCCAGCCATCGTCCGTCCAGTTCGCGCTCGCACTCGATATTGAACTTCATGGCGATTCTCCGATTTCCCGTTTGATTCTAGCGCCGGTCTTGCGGGTAGACCGACCCCCGCGCCGGTGCTTGCCTCACCCCACCTTGCGGTAGTGGTCCTGCATCGGATAGACGCGGGCGTAGAGCGCGAACAGGGCTGCGCAGACGAGTGCGAAGGCGGCGAAGAAGAACATCAGAAAAGCGTTCGCACTCAAGCCCATCGCGGCGACCTTCTCGAGCACGGCGGGTTGCTTGATCGTGGTGTTGGCAAGCAGCACCCAGAGATTGCCGATGGTCACCGCGAGGTACCAGAAGGCCATGATCACGCCCTTCATCCGCGCCGGCGCCTGGCTGTAGGCGAACTCGAGGCCGGTGGCCGAGACCAGCACTTCGCCAAAGGTCAGCAACGCATACGGCGCGATCTGCCAGGCGAGCGACACCGAATCACCCTGGTCGAGCCAGAGCTGCAGCACGCCGGCGACGATCCAGGCCACGCCCGAAAACGCGATGCCGAAGCCCATGCGCCGCAGCGCCGTCACCTGCAAACCAATGCGGTTCAGCAGCGGATACAGCACGATGTTGTTGAACGGAATCAGCAGCATCACCAGGATCGGATTCAGCGCCTGCATCTGCGCCGCGTCCTTGACCAGCATGCTCGGCCACCACCACAAGTGATCGGGCATCAGCATCGCATTGCCCTGGATCACCCAGGTCGAGGCCTTCTGGTCGAACAGCGACCAGAACGGCGTGGTCAGCGCAAACACGATCAAGATGCGCAGCACGGCGCTGACGCCGTCGACAGCTTCGTCCGGATGCCTGCCGCGCGCGCGTTCGATCTGCAACGAGGTGCCGATGCCGCCGAACGCGATGATGCAGACGATGGCGAGGCAGAACGACGAGACGAGACCGAGCTGGCCGAAGAACGCGAGCGCGACGAACGCCAGCGCGACACCAAGCCAGGCAAGCATCAGTCCGGGATTGGGGACGCCGGCCCGCTGCGTCTTCAGCGCCGTCAGCGACACATTGAGGAAGGAATGCGGGTCGCGCGGCGCTGGCGCCACGTGCACGTACTGGTGACGACCGAGCCAGAAGAAGAAGGTCGCGATCACCATCAGCACGCCGGGCACGCCGAAAGCGACGCTCGGCCCGTAATTTCGCAAGATGATCGGCATGAACAACGACGCGAAGAACGAACCAAAATTGATGATCCAGTAGAACGCGTCGAAGACCAGCTTGGCCTTGTGCTTGTTGCTCTGGTCGAACTGGTCACCCATGAAACTCGCGACCAGCGGCTTGATGCCGCCGGAACCGAGCGCAATCAGCAACAGCCCGCCATAGAAGCCGATGCGGTTCTCGACGAACAGCGCCAGCGAGAACTGGCCGACGCAGTACAGGATCGAGAACCAGAAGATGGTGCGGTACTTGCCGAACACGCGGTCGGCGAGCCAGCCGCCGAGCAGCGGGAAGAAGTACACGCCGATCACGAAGGTGTGGAACACCTCCTTCGACATCGCCGCGCGTTCCGACTCCGGCAGATAGGCAAGCAGGACGCTGCTGATCAGGAAGTTGGTGAGGATGTTGCGCATGCCGTAGAAGCTGAAGCGTTCGCAGGCTTCGTTGGCGATGATGTAGGGAATCTGGCGCGGCATCCGGCCGCTGTTGGCGCTTGCGCTCATCGGGTCACTTCGGTGATCGGAAAGGCGGCAGTGTAGCGACTTGCCAGGCCGCCTCCGGCCATGTTCCGATGCCGCCGCATCGACCACGGAAGCACGCCATGACCCCGCACGCACTGCGCTTCGATCTGCACCCGGTCGAACCCGAGACCGACCACCCGCGCGCCGAGCGACGCATCGACGGCAACCCGCAGCGCACCACCTGGAACCACTACACCAATGCCAGCGGCGAAGTGTTCGCCGGCATCTGGTCGAGCGAGGTCGGCAGTTGGCGCATCGAGATGGGCGAGCGCGAAGACGAGTTGTTCTTCGTCACGCACGGGCGCTGCCGCCTCACCGCCGATGATGGCCACAGCATCGACTGCACTGCGGGTCATTCGCTGCTGATTCCGGCTGGCTTTCGCGGCACCTTCGAAGTGCTCGCGGCGATGACCAAGCATTACCTGATCGTGGATCGCTCCTAAGCCCGATCTGGAACTGCGGTGTGGCGCGCGTGCCACTCTCGATAGCGGCGCAGAAACCGTTCAGCCTCCCAGGCCAGGAAGCGCCAGGCGAGATCGAGCAACACCGCGACCACGACGCCGACCACGAGGCCGCCGAGGATCAAGGCGTTGACGCTACTGCCGATGCCAGCCTGGGCAGCGCCGTAGCCGGTCCGCTCGATCAGCCACTGCCCGATCGCATGCGTGACCAGATACACCGGGGCTGCGGTGAGCGGGTTGGTCAGCATCTGCAGACCGATCATGATGGTCAGGTTGGCGCGCACCACGAATGCCGCGAGCAAACCGAGCAACACCTGCAGCCCATAGGTCGGCATGAACGCCAGCACGCTGCCGACATAGAGCGCCGGCAGCACGTTTGCGCGCTTGAACGACCACAGGTAGGGGCGCGTGCGCGCCGCCTCGGCGAAACGCCGGATCACCGGATAGCGGCCGACGTTGGCCCGCCGCGGCAGCATGCGCAGAATCCACCGCAGGCGCTTGCGGCGACGCAGCCATTGCAGGCGCAGGGGATGCTTGCTCACGGTCGGTCGCGGTGGGAGGGTGCGCCATCGTAGCCGAGGCCGCACCCGCGGCGACCACGGGCGCGCAATAATCCGGACCGATGAACGCCTCGCTCCCTGGCACGCCCACCGCGACACCTGAAGACCAGCAACCCGCGCCCGCCGGCGCAGGCCTGGACGAACATGTCACTGCGCCAGGCATTTCCGGTCCGGCCCTGCAGCCGGCGGAGCCGCAACTTGGACCGCGTTATCGCGTCGAACGCCTGCTTGGCAGCGGCGGCATGGGGGCGGTGTGGCTCGCGCGCTGGCGCCAGGACGACATCGAGCGCGCGGTCGCGGTCAAGGTGTTGCTCGCGGGTCGCGATTCCAGCGTCGCCGCGCAACGCTTCCAGCGCGAGCGCCGCATCCTCGCGCGCCTGCAGCACCCGGGCATCGCGCGCCTGCTGGACGTCGGCACCACCGCCGATGGGCGCATGTTCCTGACGATGGAGTACATCGCTGGGCACATGCTGCTGGAGCACGTGCGCGCCGAACGTCCGGACATCGCCACGCGCCTGCGCCTGCTGATCGAGATCGCCGAAGCAGTCGCATTCGCGCACCGAAGCTTCGTCGTGCACCGCGACCTCAAGCCGCAGAACGTGCTCGTCGACCGCGAAGGCCATCCGCACCTGCTCGACTTCGGCATCGCGCGCCTGCTCGACGATTCCGACGAAGAGACGCTGACCCGCACCGGGGTGCGGCCACTGTCGCCCGGCTACGCGGCGCCGGAACAGCTGCGCGGCGACGATGTCGGCACCGCCGCCGATGTGTACGCGCTCGGCGTGATCGGCTACGAACTGCTGTGCGGCGCGCGTCCTTTCGAGCGCCAGGGCGGACTGGAACGCATCCTGCGCGACCTCGTCAGCGAGCGCCTGCGCACGCCGAGCGAGGTGGTCGCGACCACGCTCGGCGACGAGGCGCTGCGGCCACCGCTGCAACGCAAGCGCCTTGCCCGCGAGTTGCAAGGCGACCTCGACACCATCCTCGTGCGTGCGCTGGCCGCACAACCGGAACGTCGCTATGCGACCGCGTCGGACTTCGCCGACGATATCGCGCGCTATCTCGATGGCCAACCAATCCGGGCGCGCCCCGACACCGGCTGGTATCGCCTGCGCAAGTTCGCGCTGCGCCATCGAACCGTGGTCGCGATTTCGGGCAGTGCGCTGCTCGCGCTGGTGCTCGGCCTGCTGGTCGCGCTGGCGCAGGCGCGGCGCGCCAACGTCGAGCGCGACCGCGCGCTGGCCGCGCGCGATTTCATGCTCGGCATGGTGCAGAGCGCCAACCCCTACCAGGCGCCCAACCCGGCGCTCCGGGTCGATGTCATGTTCGAGCATGCTGCGCGCGATCTGGTCGGGCGTTTTCCCGACGATCCGGAAATGGAGGCGACGCTGCTGCAGCAGTTCGGCCGCAGCCTGCTGGTGCTGGAACGCGGCGACGCGGCGGCCGAGGCGCTGGAGCGCGCCGAGCGCCTGCTTGCCGGGCACGTTCCGGACACCCACGCGCTGCTGGTGGAAGTGCGTGGGCGGCTGGTGGACCTGTACCGCTTGCAACGCAACTTCGCCCGATCCGGCGCGCTGGCCGAAGCCCAGTTCGCCTTGTGCGACGACGACACCGTGCTGAAGCCGCTGCAGTGCCTTGGCATCCGCAACGACCGCATCGAGACCAGCCTGTTCAGCGGACATCCGGCGCGGGCGCTGCTGCAGGTGCAGGAAGCGCGCGCGTTCGCGACTGCCGCGCAGCTGGATGACGACTACGAATCGGTGTTCGTCGACTATCTCGATGGCATGGCACGACGCCAACTGGGCGATACCGGCGCCGCGGCCGATGCCCTTCTGCGCCTCGCCGAACGCACCCTGGCCACGGTGCCGGCGCAGCACCCGGGCCTGCTCACCGACATGATGTGGCTCGGCGCGATCGCACTCGATCTTGGCAACACCGAACTCGCCGAGCGCTGCGTTGAACACGCGCTGGCCGGGCGCAGCGCGCTGTATGCGCCCGGCTCGCGTTATGTCCACGAGGCGCGCCTGCTGCGCGCGCAGGTGGCGGTGGCGGCGGACGATCCGGTGCGCGCGCGCTCCGAGCTGTCGACGATCCTGGCGTTCCGCGATGCCCAGCACGGCAGCGAAAGCACGCCGATGACACTGGCCGCCACCTGGCTGGCGCTGCTCGACGCGGTTCCCCCCGCGGACTCGCGCACAGCGGCGGGTGCTGGCGGCGCCGTGCTCAACGTCGACGACAATTCCGCGCGCGCCACCGAGTTGCGGCTGCTGCAGGCAATGATCACGATCACGCGCGGCGACCTCGCCACGGCGCGCAGGTTGCGCGATGAGGTCGGCAATGACGCCGAAGGTACGCCGACACCGCATTGGCGGCCGCTGGCCGATCTGGTCGCTGCACGCATCGCAGAGGCCGCGGGCGACACCGTCACCGCGCGCGCTGCGCGCACGCATCGATACCGAACTGGGACGACAGTGCCGGCGCCTGTTCGATCCGGTGGCCGGGCGTTGGCTGGGGGCAGAACCCGCCGCCGCAGACGCCATCGCCGCGCGCCTGCAGGCCGTCGCCACCCGCATCGCCACCGCCCGCCAGCAGCCGCTCTGAGCGCGAAACGCCGCCGACATGTCCAACTCTCCGTTCCCCCTTCATGAACCCGTGGTCAGCCGCTCCCTGATCGGCAGCTGCGTGGTGGTGTTCCTGGTGCAGTCGCAGATCGGCGACCGCGCATTGATCCTGGCCGCGTTGTGGCCGCTGGGCCCGCACTTCGAGCTCTGGCAGGCGTTGAGCTATGCCTTCCTGCACGGCGGCCTGACACACCTGGTGTTCAACATGCTTGGCCTGCACATGTTCGGCGGCGACGTCGAGCGCATCATCGGACCGCGCCGCTTTGCCCTGCTCTACTTCGCCAGCGTGCTGTGCGCGGCCGCGGCACAGTTGCTGGTCAATGACTTGACCGGATCGCCCTACCCGACCGTCGGCGCATCCGGCGGCCTGTTCGGGGTGATGCTGGTGTTCGCGGCTCTGTTCCCGAAAGCGACGATCGTGCCGCTGATCCCGCCGATCCCGATGCCGGCCTGGCTGTTCGTCACCCTCTACGCCGGCATCGAGCTGTGGCTGGGCGTGACCGGATCGGCTCAGGGCATCGCCCATTTCGCCCACCTCGGCGGGCTGGTCGGCGGCGCGCTGGTGTGGCTGCGCTGGCGTGCCAGATCCCGGCAGAGGCACTAGGATTCGCCCATGACGACGGCGCAACTGGACTGGCGCGAAACGACGGAGACGGGCGCAGTGCTGGCGATCCGCGGCGCCTGCACGATGCAGGGGCTGCCGGCTTTGCTGGCGCAACTCGCCGCACTCAAGCGCAAGCCGGCCACACTCGATCTCTCCGGGCTCGACGCCCTCGATTCGGCCGGCGCCTTGGTGCTGCTGCGCCTGCTCGATGGCCGTCGCCGTTACCGCGATGCGCTGGCCCGCATCGCCGATGCGCGCCCCGAACACCAGGCGCTGCTGCAACTGGTCGCCGACCGCGCCAGCGTCGAACCTGCCGTCGCCGCGCGCCACAGCAGCTGGCGCGAGTGGCTGGTCAAACTCGGCGAGGCGGTGCACGGCTTCGGCGCGCATGCGCTGCAACTGGCAACGTTCTTCGGCGCGATCAACCACTGCTTCTGGGCGATCCTGCACGGCCGACGCAAACTGCGCATGACTTCGGTGGTGCACCACATGGAACGCACCGGGCTCGACGCGGTGCCAATCGTATCGCTGCTGTGCTTCCTGGTTGGCGCCGTGGTCGCGTTCCTGTCGGCGACCGCACTGCGCGACTTCGGCGCCTCGATCCTCACCGTCGAGATCGTCGCGGTCAGCTTCCTGCGCGAGTTCGGCGTGCTGCTCTCGGCGATCCTGGTCGCTGGCCGCTCGGGCAGCGCCTTCACTGCCGAGATCGGCTCGATGCGCAGCCGCGAGGAGATCGACGCGATCCAGGCGCTGGCGCTCGACCCGATCGAACTGCTGGTGATCCCGCGCCTGGTCGCGCTTCTGGTCATGCTGCCGGTGCTGGCCTTCCTCGCGATGCTCTCGGGCATCGTCGGCGGCGCCCTGGTCGGGGCGATGGCGCTGGATATTTCGTGGACCATGTTCCTGGTGCGCATGCAGGACACCACCGAGCTGTACTACCTCTGGCTCGGGCTGCTCAAGGCACCGGTGTTTGCGTTTTTGATCGCCTCGATCGGCTGCCTGGAAGGACTCAAGGTCTCCGGCAGCGCCGAGTCGGTCGGTCGCCACACCACGTCCTCGGTGGTGCAATCGATCTTCCTGGTGATCGTGTTCGACGCGCTGTTCGCGGTGCTGTACATGCAACTGGACCTGTGAGCATGGCCACCGACGACAACGCCGCCGTGATCGAAGTGCGCGGGCTGCGCAACCGCTTCGGCGCCCAGGTCGTGCACGAGGGTCTCGACCTCGACGTGCGCCGCGGCGAAGTGCTGGCGGTGATCGGCGGCTCCGGTGCCGGCAAGTCGGTGCTGCTGCGCTCGATCATCGGCTTGCAGGAACCGGCAGCCGGCACGGTGCGCGTGTTCGGCACCGACCTGCGTGCCAGCGATGCCGCCACCCGAG
Organism: Lysobacterales bacterium; assembly: GCA_016703225.1. Taxonomy (NCBI): domain Bacteria; kingdom Pseudomonadati; phylum Pseudomonadota; class Gammaproteobacteria; order Lysobacterales; species Lysobacterales bacterium. Next base: position 116,631 of record JADJCM010000010.1, on the reverse strand, counting down.
CCGCGATCGAACGGCGCTGGGGGGTGATGTTCCAGGACGGCGCGCTGTTTTCCTCGCTGACCGTGATCGAGAACATCCAGGTGCCGATGATCGAGCACCAGAAATTGCCGGCCGACCTGATGGACGAACTGGCGCGACTCAAGATCGCGCTGGTCGGCCTGCCCGCCGACGCCGCGCACAAGGTGCCGGCGCAGTTGTCCGGGGGCATGCGCAAGCGCGCCGGCATCGCGCGCGCGCTCGCGCTCGATCCCGAGATCCTGTTTCTGGACGAACCGACTTCGGGTCTCGACCCGCTCGGCGCCGCCGCCTTCGACGAGCTGATCGTGACGCTGAAGCAGAGCCTCGACCTGACCGTGTTCCTGGTCACCCACGACCTCGACTCGATCTTTACCTGCTGCGACCGCGTCGCCGTGCTGGTCGACCGGCACGTGGTCGCCATCGACACGCCAGCGCGGATCAGTGAGCATCCGCACCCATGGATTCAACAGTGCTTCCGCGGCCCGCGCGGTCGCAGTGCCGAAAGTGCGCTGACGCTGCGCACGCAAGGAACCTGAGATGGAAACCCACGCCCGCTTCTTCCTGATCGGACTGTTCTCGCTGGTGGTCACAACGGCGCTGGTGCTGTTCGTGCTCTGGCTCGGCAAGCTGCAGCTCGACCGCGAATACCAGGAATACGATGTGCTGTTCCACGAGTCGGTGAGCGGCCTCAGCGTCGGCGGCCTGGTGCAATACCACGGCATCCAGATCGGCGAAGTGCGCAAGTTGCGACTCGATCCGGAAGACCCGCGCGAGGTGCGCGTGCGCGTGCGCGTGACCGCGAGCACGCCGATCAAGACCGACACCAAGGCGCAACTCAGCTACACCGGCCTGACCGGGGTCGCGGTGGTGGAACTGTTCGGCGGCACGCCCGCCGCGAAGTTGCTGCGCGAGGCCGGCACCCAGCCGGTGCCCGAGATCGATTCGGTGCCGTCCACGCTGAGCCAGTTGATGAGCGGTGGCAGCGGCGCCATGCACAGCGCGCAGGAAGTGATGGCGCGCGTCGGCGAGGTGCTGAGCGACGAGAACATCGGCCGCGTCTCGACCCTGCTCGACAATCTCGCGACGGTGAGCAGCGAAGTGAAGGATGACTACCCGACCCTGCGCACTGCGCTCGCGGATGCGCGCGAGCTCGAGCATCGCCTCAGTTCCGCGGCGAAACGGGCCGATGAATTGCTGGCGCAGCTGCAACGCGACATCGCCGCGCGCGAAGGCGATCCCGACGGCGGTCTGGTCGATCAGGCACGCGCCGCAGTCGCCGACATCCGCTCCGCCGCGCGCGAGGTCGATGCCTTCGCCGTCGCCGGCCGCACCACGTTCGACAGCCTCGACCAGCAGTCGCGCGGCGAACTGGCGGCGACGCTGAAGGCGCTGCAACAGGCCAGCGAAAATCTCGTGCGCATCACCCAGCGCTTCGACCAGGGCCCCGCCGACTACGTGCTCGGCGCCGAATCCCTGCCCGTCTACACTCCGGAGAAGAACAAGTGACCCGCTCCACATCTCTTCGTGGGTGCGATTTTCAATCGCACGATCTTCCCACTCGGCTCTTCGCCCTGCTCAGCATCGCACTGATCTCGGGCTGCGCGCTGCTGCGCACACCCGAGCCGCTCACCACCCTGCAACTGCCACTCGCCGACTCGGCACCGTCGCTGCAATGGCCAGCCCGGCTCGGTCCCGGCATCGTCCAGGCCACCGCCGCCCTGCAGAGCAACCGCGTGCTGGTCACGAAGGGATCCTTGCTGATGCAGCACGAAGGCCTGCGCTGGGTGGACGCGCCACCGGTACTGGTCGCCGAACAGCTGCGCAGCCTGCATGCACGATCCACCCATGGCACCGAAGCGATCGGTGCGCTGGATCTGTGGCTTACCGGATTCGAGCTGCGCGTCGATGCCAGCGGAACGCGCGAAGTGGTCGTCGCCGCCTCGGCCACCCTGCGCTGCAGCGCAAGCACGCGCACCGTGCAACTGGCCCCGACCTCCGCGACCGCGACGCCAGCCAATGCCGCTGCCCAGTCCCTCGCCGACGCCTTCGCCAGTGCCAGCAGCGAAGTCCTCAGCAACTTGCTGAGTGCAGCGGAACAATCCGTCGCCACCTGCGCCGCCCCGTAGGCCTGCGCCGACTGGAGTGCAGCGACCCCCGGCATTCGCTCGAGGGTCGGATTGCCGCGGACTTCAGCTGCCCTGCGGCTTCGGCGGTTGCGGCGCGCCGACTTCGGGCTGGCTGCTGCTGTCGCCGTCTTCGCTCTTGCCGGTCTTCTTGCGCAACTTCTCTTCGTTCTTTTTCTTCTTCGCCAGCTCGCGCTGCTTCTTGGCAAATGCGTAGTTCGGTGCGGCCATCGTGGTTCCCCGGATCGGCAAGTGGAAATATGGCCGCCATGTTCTCACGACGACGCGCCGGCAGATACCGGAAATTTCCGGCGCCAGCCGACAACGAAAGAACCCGTGCGCAATTCCGTAGGATGTGCCGAGCGCAGCGAAGCGCATCGATTGCGTGACGTTCGAAGCGGTGCGCCTCGCTGCGCTCGGCACACCCTACGGATCGAGGCGGACACCATCGCTGGCGAATTGCAGCGATGATGTCAGAACAATAGAATGCTGTCATCGCAAGCAACCCGAGGATCCGCATCATGGCCGCCCTGACCGTACGCAATCTGCCCGACGAAGTGCATCGCGCCTTGCGCATGCGTGCCGCAGCACACGGCCGCAGCACCGAGGCCGAGGTGCGAGCCATTCTCGAAGACAGCGTGAATCCCGCAGGCGGCCTCAAGCTGGGTTCGCTGCTGCACGACATCGCGCGCAAGGCCAGGCTCACCGACGTCGAGGTCGATCGGATCACGCAGCGGGATCGGTCACCGCCGCGCCACGTCAGCCTCGACTGAGGCGGATCGAGATGATCCTTCTCGACACGAATGTGATCTCCGAACCGCTGCTGCCCGCGCCGGACCCCAGGGCAATCGCGTGGATCGATGCTCAGCCGGTCCAGACCTTGTTTCTCTCGGCCATCACCGTGGCGGAGCTGCGTGTCGGCATCGCGTCCCTTCCGGCCGGAAAACGTCGCGACGCGCTGCGCGAACGGATCGAAACCCGTGTACTGCCGCTGTTCACCGGCCGCGTGCTGGCCTTCGATCTGGCGGCGACCGCGCCCTATGCCGAACTCCTGGCGAAGGCCCGGTCGAAGGGCCAGGTGATTGGTCAGGCAGACGCCTACATCGCTGCGATCGCGCTGGCGCACGGCATGTCCGTGGCCACACGTGACACCAAGCCATTCAAGCTGGCGGGCGCGCTCGTGGTCGATCCCTGGAACTAGCGCCGGCGCGGTGAGGACCAGAGCGCGGCCTCGTAGAATGTGCCGAGCATGGCGAGGCGCATCGGTTGCGTGACGTTCGAAGCGGTGCGCCTCGCTGCGCTCGGCACACCCTACGGGCATGGCGAGATTGAGGCGAACGGGCTATGGATCGAGGCGCATCGAAGCGCATCGGTTGCGTGACGTTCGAAGCGGTGCGCCTCGCTGCGCTCGGCACACCCTATGTATGGACTCACCCCCTCCGTCAACCGCTGCTTTTTTCACGGACCTTGGCTGCGTCTATGTATCAGGCCTCTGATCGGCGAAGCATCGCCTGGGCCAGCATCGGATGAGCACGCGGACTGCCAATTACGTGTAGGCCTCAAGGGCCAGTAGGGTGTTAGGCACCGATCCGCGTCGGTCTTACCTGTGGTTCGTGCGTGAAGCAGCAGGCTGGGCGCTCAGCGCCCGGGGTGAACGCAGGTTTCATCTCATGGCGGCATCCTCGCGGTAGCTGCCGCCGTTCTTCAGCAACGCGTACATGATTCTCAGGTTGCGATTGGCCAGGCGCACCGCAGCAGCCTTGCTGCCCAGCTTCTCCTTCCAGCGGCGAAGACGCTGCGGATGTTTTCTTTCCTCGCACGCCGGATTCACTTGTCGCAACACAGCATGTGCACCGTTGATCAGTAGGCTGCGGACATAGCCATCTCCGCGCTTGGACATGCCCCTCAGCCGGATTCGATTGCCACTGCTCGCCTGATCTGGCACCACGCCAAAATACGCCGCAAATTGTCGCGCATTGGCAAAGCGTTCTGGATTCAAGTCCTTGCACACCAATGCGGTCGCAGTCATCGGCCCTACACCAGGAACCGTCATCAGGCGCCGCGTCAGTGGATCGGTTGTTGCCACGCTCTGCAACTCCGCGTCGAGCGCAGCCATGCGTTCGCCCAAGCATTCCCACTCCGCCCACAGATCCGCAATCAGATCGCGCAGCCGAAAGGGAATGGGCAAGCTCGCATCCTCCAGCACCTGCCGCAGGCGAACGACCAGCGCCATCTCGCCGCGCGCGAAGACCAGCCCATGCTCGGTAAGCAACCCGCGAATCTGATTGCTGATCGCCGTACGCCGCGACACGTACCCCGAACGCACCCGATGCAGAGCCTGCATCGTCAGCCGCTCCACCGACTTGACCGGAACTGCGTGGATCGATTTGTCGCGCCCCGCACGCAGGATCGCGAAAGTGTCCTTGCGGTCGTTCTTGGCGCCGCTGCGATGCTCCTCCACTCGCTGTGCGGGTAGTACGAAAACCTCGATGCCGTGTGACTGCAACTCACGCGCCCATGACTGCGCGCCAGGGCCGGTCTCCATAAGCACCACCAACGGCGGTTTCAGCGTCCTCAGGAACTCGACAAACGACTCGCGCGACTTGATCCGGTCCTCGAAAACAACAGTGCCTCGCTCGTCCTCGCCGGCCACTTGGAAAACGCTCTTCGCCAGATCGATCGCCAACGTCCGCACACGTGCCATACACTCGTTCATGGGCTCGCCCTCTCACTTTGGTCGTGGTGCACGCAGTTCACCACTCCTGGCGCCTAGACGCCTCGGTGAGGGGGTGAGTCCATTCGATTACGGGTCGAGGCGGACGCCGTCGCGGATACCGAAGTCGGTATCGCGATCGAAGCGGCGATTGGCTTCGCGGAAGCGCCGCACGATGCGGCGTGCGACCCCGTCGATGCGTCGGCGCAGCTTGTCGCAGTCCGAAGCCGTGGTCACTTCGCGCAGCGCCTGCAGTACCGCGACCGCAGCCTCGCGGCCCAGTTCGCGATGGCGCGCCTCGTGCCGCGTCAGGGCTTCGAGCATCCTGTCCCAACGGTGTACCAGGCCGCGGTCCACGCGCTTTGGCTGCTCCCAATGCGGCAGCAGCGTGCGCGTCGCCACCGCAACCTGGACTTCGTCCAACCGACACTCGCGCTCATGCGCGTAGGCGGTGTGTTGCCAGGTCAGCTGCGCCACCGTGTGGCCGCTGCCGCGTCGCTCGACCACTCCGCCGATCGGGCCCGAGCGTGCGAGCGCGCCGCCGAGCTCGGCGACGCTGCTGCCGCGCACGGTGTAGTACTCGATGTGTTCGGTGACCGTGACCTCGCCGGCCGCAGCCGTGCCCGCCACCAGACCCAGCACCGCAATCCGTCTCCAGCACCGACCGCGCGAAGGTCCGGATGCGTCCGCGTCCAGACGGCGCTCAACGCAGCCGCTGATTGATCTTCTCCAGCGCGGCCTTGCCCGGCGACAGCTCCCTTGCGCCGAGCGTGTTCAGCGGCGCGGCGATGGTGTTGAGATGCTCGTGCAGGTCGCCGGAGTCGTTGTCGACGTAGAGCAGGCCGGTGACGACCTCGCCTTCGGCCTGGTGCTTGGTGATGTAGTTCATCGCCCCGATCTTGTCGTGCGGATCGTAGTCGCGGTGCAGCTTGCGCAGCAGCAGCACGGTGCCGTCGTGCTGCTCGACCTCGATCACCTGGCCCTCGGCGTAGTCGACCACGATCTCCTGCCGGGTCGGGATGAAGTCGACGCGGTTCACCGCCTCGTTGTGCTCGCGCACGTAGTCGTAACTCTTGGTGCTGCCGGCGTGGTTGTTGAAGGTCACGCAGGGGCTGATGACATCGATGAAGGCCGCGCCCTTGTGCGCGATCGCGGCCTTGATGATCGGTACCAGCTGCTTCTTGTCGCCGGAGAAGCCGCGCGCGACGAAGGTGGCGCCCATCTGCAGCGCCAGGCTGATGGTGTCGATCGGCGACTCGGTATTGACCGCGCCCTTCTTCGACTTCGAGCCTTGGTCTGCGGTCGCCGAGAATTGGCCCTTGGTCAGACCGTACACGCCGTTGTTCTCGAGGATGTAGACCATGTTCACGCCGCGGCGCATCACGTGCGCGAACTGGCCGATGCCGATCGAAGCCGAATCGCCATCGCCGGACACGCCCAGATACAGCAACGAACGGTTGGCGAGGTTGGCGCCGGTCAGCACCGAGGGCATGCGCCCGTGCACGGTGTTGAAGCCGTGCGAGTTGCCGAGGAAGTAATCGGGCGTCTTTGAACTGCAGCCGATGCCCGACATCTTGGCCACGCGGTGCGGCTCGACATCCATCTCCCAGCAGGCCTGGATGATCGCGGCCGAGATCGAGTCGTGACCGCAACCGGCGCACAGCGTCGAGACTCGGCCTTCGTAGTCGCGGCGGGTGTAGCAGACCTTGTTCTGGGCCAGACTCGGATGGTGCAGCTTGGGCTTGGCGAGGTAGGTCATGCGCGGTCTCCGCGAGTGGTCCGCATGCGTTCGGCGATGGCCGTGGTGATGAAGCGCGCAGTGATCGGGGTGCCGTCGTAGTGCAGGATCTTCGGCAGCCGCGCCGGCGCGATCTCTAGTTCGTTGATCAGCATGCTGCGCAGTTGCGCGTCGCGGTTCTGTTCGACCACGAACACCTGCTCGTGGGCGGCGATGAACTCGGGCACGCAGTCCGGGAACGGAAACGCGCGCAGCCGCATCGCGTCGACGTGCAGATCCATCGCCGCGAGCGCGGCCAGCGCTTCCTCCATCGCCGGGCTGGTCGAGCCGAAATAGAGCACGCCGTAGCGCGCCGGCTGCGCCGCTTTGCGCAGCACCGGCTGCGGTACCAGCGTCTTCGCGGTATCGAGCTTCTTCAGCAGGCGCTGGACGTTGTACAGGTAGTCCGGGCCGGCCTCGGAGTAGCGAGCGTAGGCATCGCGGGTGGTGCCGCGCGTGAAGTAGCCGCCCTTGCTCGGATGCGTTCCCGGATAGGTGCGGTAGGGAATGCCATCGCCATCGACATCGAGATAGCGGCCGAAGTCCTTGCCGGCCTCGAGTTCCTCGGCGCTCATCACCTTGCCGCGGTCGTACTCGCGGCTGTCGTCCCACTCGAATGGTGCGCACAGGCGTTGGTTCATGCCGATGTCGAGATCGGTCATCACGAACACCGGGGTCTGCAGGCGGTCGGCCAGGTCGAGCGCCGCGGCGGCATGGTCGAAGCACTCCCTGGGGTCTTCCGGGAACAGCAGGATGTGCTTGGTGTCCCCGTGCGAGGCATAGGCGCAGGCGAGCAGATCGGCCTGCTGGGTGCGCGTCGGCATGCCGGTCGAGGGCCCGCCGCGCTGCACGTTGATCAGCGTGGCCGGAACCTCGGCGAAGTAGGCGAGCCCGAGGAACTCGGTCATCAGCGAGACGCCGGGACCGGAGGTAGCGGTGAACGCGCGCGCGCCGTTCCAGCCGGCGCCGATGACCATGCCGATCGAGGCGATCTCGTCCTCGGCCTGCACGATCGCGAAGCGGTTCTTGCCGCTCTCCGGATCGACGCGCAGCTTCTGGCAATACGACTGGAACGCCTCCGCCACCGAGCTCGACGGCGTGATCGGATACCACGCACACACCGAGGCGCCGCCGTAGACGCAGCCGAGCGCGGCGGCAGTGTTGCCATCAACGAAGATGCGCTCGCCCACCTGGTCGGCACGCCGCACCGTCAGGCCGATGCGCCCGATGTGCTTGGCGGCGTGGTCGCGCCCGAGGTGCAGTGCCTTGACGTTGGAGTCGAGCAGCTTTTCCTTGCCCTTGTACTGTTCGGTGAACAACTGCTCGATCACCTGTGGCTCGATGTCGAGCATCACCGACAGTGCGCCAAGGTAGAGGATGTTCTTGAACAGCTGGCGCTGGCGCGCGTCGCTGTAGGTGGCGTTGCAGATCTCGGTGAGCGGCATGCCGATCACGGTGATGTCGCTGCGCAGCTTCGACGCCGGCACGTGCTTGCTGTTGTCGTAGAACAGGTAACCGCCGGGCTCGACCTCGCGCACGTCGGCCGCCCAGGTCTGCGGGTTCATCGCCACCATCAGATCAACGCCGCCGCGCCGCCCGAGCCAGCCGGCCTCGGTGACGCGAATTTCGTACCAGGTCGGCAGTCCCTGGATATTCGAGGGAAAAATGTTGCGCGGACTGACCGGCACGCCCATGCGCAGGATCGCCTTCGCGAACAACTCGTTCGCCGACGCCGAGCCGGAGCCGTTGACGTTGGCGAACTTGACGACGAAGTCGTTGGTGGCGGTGATGGATTGAGGTTTGAGCAGTGCGTTCATGCAGTGTGCCTCCCGCATCGGGTGCCGTTCGGGCTGAGCTGGTCGAAGCCCGACCCCACGAACCTGCAGCGTGCGAGCCGTTTGCAATCGCCCTTCGACAAGCTCAGGGCGAACGGAACCGCGGACGCGGCGCGTCGAAGACGCGGTGAAGTCAGGAGGCTCATGCGGCGGCTCCCAACGGGGTCTTGCTGCGACAACCGGGCCCGGCCTTGGGGGTCTGGAGCAGGAACTTCTGCATGTCCCAGGCTCCGGTCGGGCAGCGTTCGGCGCACAGGCCGCAGTGCAGGCAGACGTCCTCGTCCTTGACCATCACGCGCCCGGTCTTGACGTGGTCGGACACGTACAGGTCCTGCGCCAGGTTCAGCGCCGGCGCACTCAGGCGCTTGCGCAGATCGGGCTCGTCGGCATTCATGGTGAAGGTGATGCAGTCCATCGGGCAAATGTCGACGCAGGCATCGCACTCGATGCAGGCGTCCTTGACGAACACCGTCTGCGCATCGCAATTCAGGCAGCGCGCGGCTTCCTTGCACGCGGCCTGCGCGTCGAAGCCGAGCTCGACCTCGACCTTGATGCTGGACAGCGCCAGTTCCTTCGCCACCCACGGCACCACCTGGCGCTGATCGCGGGTGATCTCGTTGTCGTAGCTCCATTCGTGGATGCCCATCTTCTGCGAAACCAGCGTCACCATCGGTGGCGGTCGCTGGTTGACATCCTCGCCCTGCAGGAACTTGTCGATCGACACCGCAGCCTCGTGACCGTGAGCGACCGCCCAGATGATGTTCTTCGGTCCGAACGCGGCGTCGCCGCCGAAGAACACCCGCGGCACGGTCGATTGCAGGCTCGCGGCATCGAGCACCGGCAGCCCCCAGCGATCGAACTCGATGCCGATGTCGCGTTCGATCCACGGAAACGCATTCTCCTGCCCGACCGCAACCAGTACGTCGTCGCACTCGACACGCACATCGGGCGCACCGGTCGGCACCAGCGTGCGCCGGCCCTTGGCGTCGTAGTCTGCGCGCACGATCTCGAAGGTCATCGCCACCAATTGGCCGTTCTCGTGCTCGAAGCTCTTGGGCACGTGGAAATTCAGGATCGGGATACCTTCGTGCGCCGCGTCTTCCTTCTCCCACGGCGAGGCCTTCATCTCGTCGAAGCCGGAGCGCACGATGACCTTGACCTCGTCGCCACCGAGTCGTCGCGCCGATCGGCAGCAGTCCATTGCGGTGTTGCCGCCGCCGAGCACGATCACTCGCCGTCCGATCTTCTCGACGTGTCCGAAACTGACCGAGGCCAGCCAGTCGATGCCGAGATGGATGTGCGCCGCGGCTTCGCTGCGGCCGGGAAGTTCCAGATCGCGCGCGCGCGGCGCGCCGGAACCGACGAACACCGCGTCCCAACCCTGCCCCAACAAGTCCTTGAGCGAATCGATGCGGGTGCCGCCGCGGAACTCGACGCCGAGTTCGGTGATGAAGCCGCACTCCTCGTCGATCACCGATTCGGGCAGACGGAAGCGCGGCACCTGCGAGCGCATGAAGCCACCGGCCTTGGGATCGCCGTCGAACACGGTGACGGCGTAACCGGCGAGCGCGAGATCGCGCGCCACCGTCATCGACGCCGGCCCGGCGCCGACACAGGCGACGCGCTTGCCATTGCGCGCAGCAGGCGCCGGCAGGTGCCGCGCGACATCACCCTTGTGATCGGCGGCGACACGCTTGAGTCGGCAGATCGCGACCGGCTGCGGCTTCTCGCCATTGCCTTCCTCGACGCGACTGCGCCGGCAGGCCGGTTCGCAGGGTCGATCGCAGGTGCGCCCGAGGATTCCCGGAAATACGTTCGACCACCAGTTCACCATGTACGCGGCGTCGTGGCGGCCGGCGGAGATCAGGCGGATGTACTCGGGCACCGGCGTATGTGCCGGGCAGGCCCATTGGCAATCGACCACCTTGTGGAAGTAGTCGGGATTGCGAAGATCGGTCGGACGCATGCTTCTCCCCATCGGAGCCACGAATGGCCGCGCCGCCAGGACGACGACAACAGCAAGTCGAGTCTAGCCCGAAAGAACGCCTGCGGAATGACCTCGATCAGCTCTTCGCGACCGCCCCGGCGGGACGCAGACGATCGCTCCACTGCGCCAGCGCGTCGCCGATCACGTAGTGCGCGCCGTCGCGGAACAGATCGCCAAGCGGCGCTGGATCATGCACGCCATCGACCACGACGATCTTGCCGTGCTTGATCGACTCGGCGATCAGGCGCGCGCGCTGCGCGCTCCAGTCCTTTCCGGCGGCCGACCACGGGATCAGGTTGGCGTAGATGCTTGGCAGACGGCAGAGCCGCTGCTGATCGGGGCCGAAGTCGGTAAATCCGGACAGGCACAGGCGCACCCCGGCGGTCTGGATGGCCTCCAGCGCGCGGTTGGCCTGGGCCAGATTATCGATCATCGCGGTGGCGTCGAAGACCAGCGCCAGCATGTCGGCATCGCAGTGCAGGCCGTGCAGGTCGGCCTGCAACCATTGGGCGAAACCGGGATCGCGCAGGCTGTCGATGCTCAGCGGCAACAGCACGCGCAGGTCCGGCTGCAAAGCGGATTCCTCGCAGGTGCGACGGCCAAGCGCGTGCACCTGCCAGCGATCGACCGCGCGCATCACGTTCAGCGAACACGCGATCGGCTGGAACACCGCGCGTTCGATCCGCATCGCGTGTGAAGCCTTCGGCGCCACCAGCGCGAAGTCAGCCAGGTATTGGCTGGTCAACTGGCCACGCAGCGGCACCAGCGAACGAAAACGGAATTGGGTGGTCTCCGCGATCAACGGTCGCCGCAGAATGGCGTGCGCCAACCGCACCTCCGGTGCGATTTCGTTTTCGTCGCGATTGCGCAGCACGCGTTCGCTGCGGCCGCCGCCCTGTCCTTGGGCGGCGTGCACCGCATCGCTCACGCTGCCGAGCAAATCGTCGATCGTCACCCCGGGTTCGTCGGCGCGCGCCCAGCCCATGGAAAAACTAACCCTGACCGCAGTCGACGCATCCATCCAGCCCCGCCCGGAAAGCCGTGCGCGCAGATTCTCTGTCGCGATCGCCGCGGCGCCCTCGCCAGATACCGTCAGCAGCGAGATGAAACTGAAATCGCCGAGCGCGCATACGCCGGTCTTGAGTGCCGGTTCACTGGCGATGGCGGTACCCACTTGCATGGCCAGATCGCCGGTACGCACGAAGCCGAGGCGTTTGGCCAAGGCGGGAACGTCGTCGACGCTGAGCATCAGCAATACGACGCATTCGCCGAGTTCACCGCGACGCGCGCGCTCGATCTCGTGGACCAGCGTGGCGCGGTCGATACGGCCGTGGCGCAGCCCACCGGCCGCATCCACCGGGCGCGCCGATACCGAAAGCTTGCGCACACGGGCGAGGCGGCCAGTCACCGATGCCAGCAGGTGCCGCGGTTTGGTCGGCTTGGCCAGAAAATCGTCGCCGCCCATGCGGATCGCGTCGAAGCGCTTTTCGATGTCCTCTTCCCCGGACATGAACACGATCGGGGTCAACGCCATCTCCGGTCGTTCGCGGATCAGTTGGGCGACCTCGATGCCATTCATGTCCGGCAGGTACAGATCGAGCAGCACCAGGTCGGGATGAAACTCGCCGAGCGCGGCGAGCCCGTCGCGCGCGTTGTGCTCGATTCGCGTGGTGATGCCCTTGTAGCCGAGCACGGTGGCGCAGAACATCGCCATCGAAGCGTCGTCGTCGATGATCAGCACTCGCGCATCCTCGCGGCTGCGGCGCAGGAACAGGCCCATCACCTGCTCGGTGGCGTGCAGCGCGTCGGCACCCTCGAGCACGGCATCGGCTCCGGAACGCTGGGCAAAAAGTCGCTGGCGCACATCTCCGCCATCGCACAACGCCAGCACCAGCGGCCGCCGGTGTTCCTCGCCACTGCTGCGCTCGACCGCCTCGATCATCCGCGCCAAACCAGCCACGAACCCCTCATCCACGACCAGCGCATGCGGGGGCAGCGCCGCCACCTCGACCATCGCCCGGTTCAGGTCGCTGAAACTTCGGGTCACGAAATGCTCGTGGGTCAACTGCTGCACCAATCCCGGCAACTCGCGGTCGTCGGCGCGCAGGTAGTAGACGACACGATGCTGGCTGGAACGAAGCGCATGTGCACCGCCGGTCGACGCTGCGGCTTCGGCACCGCAGATGGCGGCGAGCTGGCCGAGCAAGCCGCGCGCGCGCGCGCGCTCGGCGGCATTGGCCTGCTTGCCGGCTTCGACCAGCGAAGCGAGATAGACGGCCAGCTCGAGCGCAGCTGCGGTGATCGCTTCGATTCCCGGCACATCCACCGCCGCAGCGAGATTGTCGACTTGCTCGTACAGCTGCGCGATCTCGACCACCGGCCAGGCATCAACCAGCATCAAGCCGCGCGAGGCGAGCTCTCGAGCCTGCGCTGTGACCTTGCGCACCGGTGCCGGAACGGGCGATTCATCCATCTGCGGAATCTCGCTGCAGTGTCTGGACGCGTCAAGCACGAAGTGGTGAAGCGGCACATTTGTTCGCGCCGGCCGCGAACGCCGTGCGCGGGAATGTATTCTCGGCGCCCCCCTTGGCCTGCCCTGCACCGTGAGCGATTCACCCTCCCCGACGACCACGACGCTGACGCCGACCGCATTGAACGCGGCCGTGCGCGCCGCGCTCGAACGCAACTTTCCGCTGTTCTGGATCGAAGGCGAAGTGTCGAACTTTCTGCGCGCGAAGTCGGGGCACCTGTACTTCTCGCTGAAGGACGCCGGCGCCCAGGTGCGCTGCGCGATGTGGCGCCCGCGCGCGATGCTGATGCGTTTCGCACCCGGCGACGGACAGCACGTTCTGGCGCGCGCGCGCGTCACGTTGTACGAGCCGCGCGGCGAGTTCCAGTTGCAGATCGAACACCTCGAACCTGCGGGCCAGGGCGCGCTGCAGCGCGCGTATGAGGAATTGAAGGCGAAGCTCGAGGCCGAGGGCCTGTTCGCCAGCACGCGCAGGCGATCGCTTCCGGCGTTCCCGCGGCGCATCGCGGTGGTGACCTCGCCCTCGGGCGCTGCCATCCGCGACGTGCTGGCGGTGCTCGGGCGGCGCTTTCCGCTGGCCGTGGTCGATCTGTTCCCGAGTCTGGTGCAAGGAACCGAGGCCGCGGCTGCGCTGCGCCGCCAGCTCGAAGCGATCGCGCAGCTTGGCCGCCACGACGTGGTGCTGCTGACCCGCGGCGGCGGCGCGATCGAGGACCTGGCCGCGTTCAATGATGAGGCGCTGGTGCGGTGCATTGCCGCGATGCCGATGGCAGTGCTGTCCGCGGTCGGCCACGAGACCGATTTCACGATCGCCGATTTCGTCGCGGACTTGCGCGCCGCCACGCCCTCGGCCGCTGCTGAGCACCTTGTGCCAGATCGCGGCGCGCTCGGTGAGCGCCTCAGGCTGCTGGTACGCCGCCTGCACCGCGCCACCGAGTACCGTCTGGAACGCGACGCGCAGGCGCTCGATCGCGCCCACCTGCGCCTGAGCGCGCGCCATCCGCTGCAGTGGCTGAAGCGGCTCGACGAACGCCTGCAGCACGCCCACGCGCGCCTGCTGCGCGCGCCAGCGCCGCAATTCGCACAGCATCGGCAACGTCTGACCCTCCTGCACAGCCGCCTGCTGCGCGCCGCCGGCTTCGAACGCGCCGCGCTCGCCAAGCGCCGCAGCGAACACGCCCGCATTCGCCTGCTCACCGCGCTGCAACACTGCCTCGCGCAACACGCCGAACGCCTCGCCGGTCTAAGCCGTTCCCTGCATGTACTCAGCCCGCTCGCCACCCTCGACCGCGGCTACGCCCTCGCCTTCGACGCCCAGGGCCGCCTCCTCACCTCCGTCCATGCCATCGTGCCCAGCGCCGCCCTGCGGCTGCGCCTCCACGACGGTCACCTCGACACCCAAGTCCTCTCCCGCCACCCCAACCCCTGACCCACCCTGCAGCACGGGAGCCGACTCACCCCCGCAGATCGAAGTTGTCGCGGCCACCGGACTTGGCGAGAACGGCGGTGGATTCGATGCGGATGGCATGGGAGAGCGCCTTGCACATGTCGTAGACGGTGGCAGCGGCGATCTGGACGCCAACCAGGGCTTCCATCTCGACACCGGTGCGGGCGGTCGCGGCAACCGTGCAGCGCAGGCACAAGCGCTCGGCGTCGTGCCAGCGGTGCTCGAAAGCGATTTTCTCGACCGGCAGCGGATGGCAGAACGGGATCAGCTCGTGCGTGCGCTTGACCGCGAGGGTACCGGCGACCACGGCAGTGTCGAGCACGGCACCCTTGGCCGCGCGCATGTCCCGCTGGCGCAACTGCGCGGCGACCTCGGCAGGAAAGTGCACCCAGGCCTCCGCGCAAGCTTCGCGGCGGGTCACCGACTTGTCGCCGACATCGACCATGCAGGGCAGCCCTTCGGCATCGACGTGGCTGAGTGGATGGGTCATGGGTGCTCCTGGCCGTGCTGTGCGCGGGTCGCGGCGACGAGCGCCGACACGGGCGGCGCGAGCGGATACGCCACCCCCGGCGCGGCGACGCGCAGCCCCGCGGCCCGAGCTGCGCGGCTGCCGCCGCGTCGGCGTAGTGATAGACGAGCAGGCGCGCGCGCAACGCCAGCGGGTATTCGCGCAGCAGGTCATCAAGGCCCGCGTGCGAGGGATTGCCGACCAGGCCGCAGTCGTGCGCCACCTGCTCCGCAGCGTCGGCGTGCGCGGCCAAAAGTTCCGGGATCGGCCGGGTGTCGCCGGTGTAGACGAAGCTGCCGCGCAGGCCAAGCCCGAACGCCGTGCGCGGTAGGTGATGGCGCACCGCGAACACGTCGAACCAGAGCGCGTCGAGCCAGAAGCCGCGATCGACCGGGATCAGCTGGAAGGCATCCCAGAAATTCACCCCGCCCTCGGCCAACGGGCTCGGGTAGCTCGCTACCCGCTGCTGCAGGATCGGCACCAGTTCGGCCGCTGCGTACAGGCGGATGGCGCCGCGTGCGCCCGGGTCGAACCAGGCGCGGTAGAACAGGCGTTCCAGGCCACCGATGTGATCGAAATGGGCGTGCGTGATGAACAGCGCCCGCGGCAAGGCACCATAGCGCGTGAGGTAGGCGGTGAACGCCTCCGGTCCGCAATCGATCAGCAGCAGCGGCGCGCCATCGCGCTCGAGCACGGCCGCAGCGGAACCGAGTTCCACCGCCTGCGCATTGCCCACACCGAGAAAGCGCAGCGCCAGGCTGCCGTTCGTGTCCATCGCCGAAGTTTAGCGGGAGCCCGGATGACGATGCGTCGCCGCGTCGTAGGCACGATGCAATTCGCTCCAGGCCGGGCCGGATACGACTCCGCCATGGCCGAGCTTGCGCAACGAGCGCGCGAGGCGGTCGAGATTGCCCTGCAGCACGGTCGCAAACGGCGTCAACAGGCGCGCGCGATCGAAGTCGATGAGCAGCGCGCGACCATCACCGTCGTAGAGAATGTTGTGGGCATTCAGGTCGGCATGCCACAGCCCAACCGCATGGAATGCTCCGAGCAGCGTTCCGAGCGCAGCCCAGTCGATCGTTGCGCGATCGCCGACTTCGGCCAATCGCTCGGCCAGCGTGCGCGCGCCGACAATTTCGCGTGTCGCGAGGTCGGCACGATAACCGAGGCCAAACCGCTGATAGCGCGCGGCCACGACGACCGGCACCGGCAATCCGGCCGCCCGCAATTGTCGGGTGAGACGGAACTCGCGGAATGCGCGCGTCGACTCGGCGCCGGTCCAGAGGAACCAGTCGCGGCTCAGCTTCGCCGCGAAACCGCCACGGCGGTAATGGCGCAGCACGACGCGGCCACGCGCAGCCGCGACCACCCGGATTGCGCCGCGACCACGTCCCGCGAGGACCTCGCCTTCGGTCTCGAACAGCGCGACCGCGTCGGCGCGCGCGAGATCGGCGTCGCAGATCCAGCCGCTGCGTGTGTCGATGTGCACTCTCACGCCGGTCGGCGCGGTGCCCGTGGCATCATCCATGCCCGCAGTGTAACCAAGCCCGCAACGTGAGCGCAGCCGCATCCATCTGTATTTTCCGCCTGTCCGCACTGGGCGACGTGACCCACCTGCTGCCGCTGGTGCATCGCATCCGCCGGCATCAGCCGGACACCAGCATCACCTGGATCATCGGCCAGTTCGAGTCGAAGCTGGTCGGCGACCTGCCCGGCATCGAGTTCATTGCGATCGACAAGAAGCAGGGACTGCTCGCGGTGTGGCGCGAGTTGCGCGCGCGCCTGCACGGTCGTCACTTCGATGCGCTGCTGCTGTGCCAGCTGGCGGCGCGCGCGAATCTGCTCAGCACCGCCGTCCATGCGCGCCGACGCATCGGCTACGACACGACCAAGTCGAAGGAAGGACACGGCTGGTTCATCAACGAGCGCATCACCGCGGCCACGGGTCGGCATGTGCTCGACACGCTGTACCGCTTCGGCGACGCCCTCGGCCTGCCGGACGCGCCCAAGTGCTGGGACATCCCGGTGCCAGAGGAAGCGCGCGCCTTCGCCGAGCAGCAGCTGCCGGGTTCGCAGCCGACGCTGATCATCAGTCCCTGCTCCAGCCATGCACTGCGCAACTGGAATGTCGCCGGCTACGCGCGCGTCGCCGAGCACGCCATCCGTCGCCACGGCATGCGCGTGCTGCTGTGCGGCGGGCCGAGTGCGCTGGAACACGAGACCGGCGCGGCGATCGAGCGTGCCTGCGCCGAACCACTGCAGAACCTGATCGGCAAGGACACGCTCAAGCGCGCCTGCGCATTGTTCGGCCGTGCGGCGGCGTTGCTGACCCCCGATGCCGGTCCGATGCATATCGCCAACGCCATGGGCACACCGGTGCTCGGCTTGCACGCCGCCACCGACAGTACGCGCAGCGGCGCCTACTCCGACCTGCGCTGGACCGTGGACCGTTACGATGCGGCGGCACGCAAGTTCCTCGGCAAGCCCGCAGCCGACCTGCCCTGGGGCAAGCGTGTCGAGTTCCCGGGGGTGATGAACCTGATCGAGTCCGAGGTAGTGATCGAACGCCTTGATGCGTTGATCACGTATGCGGGCAAGTGATCTGCTGCAGCGCAACAAGCCTCGGTTGCCGCATCGCATTACGCTTTGTAACTTCAATCCCATCTTCCTCCTAACTATCGAGATTCGCCTGATGAACCGCCTCCGTTCCGCGACCCGCGCCCTGCAGTCGCTGCTTGCCGCGCTCGCCCTGATGCTTCCGCTGGTAGCGATGGCCCTGCCGCGCACCGATCCGCAACAACTGTGGCGCGACGTCGAGCGCAGCAGCGTGCCAGCCCGCGGCGAACGCTGGATCGAACCGCAAACCTACCGCGCGATGACGCTCGACTACGCTGCACTGCAAGCGCAGCTCGCGCGCGCGGGCGAGGCTGCGGCGGTCGAAATCACGCTGCCGGTGCCGGATGGCGGCTTTGCGCGATTCGCCGTGGTCGAGTCGCTGGTCGTCGAGCCCGCCCTGCTCGCCAAGTACCCGACACTGCGCACCTACGCCGGCAGCGGCATCGACGATGTCGCCGCCAGCGTGCGACTGGATGCGAGCCATCTCGGCTTCCACGCCCAGGTGCTCTCGCCCAGCGGCGATTTCCTGATCGACCCGCTGCAGACCCGCGACAACGAACACTACGCCGCGTACTACCGCCGCGACCACGTCGACGCCGACAAGCACTATCGCTGCGAAACCGACGACGCCGCCGTGGCCGCACTGCCCAAGCGCGCCGCGCCGGTGTTCGCCAAGGGCACGCCGAACACGATCGGACCCGCCTTGCGCACGCTGCGCCTGGCGATGGCAGCCACTTCAGCCTACACCAACACCTTCGGCGGCAGCGTCGCCGATGGCCTGGCCGGCCTGACGACGCTGGTCAACCGCCTCAATGGCGTCTACCAGCGCGATATCGGCGTGCGCCTGGTGCTGGTCGCCAACAACGACCTGATCGTATACACCACCGCCAACCCCGGTCCGCTGCCGGATCCGCCGAGCAACCACGGCCAGAACCAGAGCGTGATCGACGCTGCGATCGGATCGGCCAACTATGACCTCGGCCACGCCGTCGGCGGCGGCGGCAGCGGCGGCTCGATCTCCCCGCTCGGCAACGTCTGCACCAGCCAGAAAGCCCAGGGCTACACCGCGCTCAACCCGCCGCGCGGCGACATTTTCGACATCGACTACGTCGCCCACGAACTCGGGCACCAACTGGGCGCCAACCACACCTGGTTCGGCTGCGGAGGCGGCGGACAGTGGACCCAGACCTCGGCCATGGAACCCGGCAGCGGCTCGACCATCATGGCCTACGCCGGCATCTGCGCGGACGATCTGCAGCCGAACAGCGACGCCTACTTCCACGCGCGCAGCTTCACCCAGATCGTCACCCGCCTCGCGCTCGATGAGAGCGTGACCCCGCCGACCTGCGGCACCAACACCGCTACCGGCAACACCCCACCCTCGGTATCGGCGCCGGCGGCGATGACGATCCCGGAACAAACCCCATTCCAGCTGCGCGCCACCGCCAGCGACGGCGAAGGCGACACCCCGAGCTACAACTGGGAGCAGACCGACACCGGCAGCCCCAGCGCCGCGCCGAGCACAACTGGCGACAACGGCACCGCGCCGTTGTTCCGCTCGTACAACGCCACGCTGTCGCCGACCCGCGTGTTCCCGGCGATGGCCTACATCCTGGCCAACGCCAACGTACCGCCGTACAACATTCCCTGGCTGCCGGCCTCGGGCGCGGCGCCGTTCTACTCGGGCGAAATCCTGCCAAACCCGTCCGCCGGCACGCGCGTGATGAACTTCCGCGTCACCGTACGCGACAACCACGCCACCGGCGGCGGCGTCGCCTATGCCGCGAGCCAGGTCACGGCCACCTCGGCCGCGGGTCCGTTCGCGGTCGGCAACCTCGCGGGTCCGCTCACTGGCGGCAGCTCGCAGGCGGTCACCTGGACCGTGGCCAACACCACCGCGGCACCGGTCAGCACCAGCTCGGTCAACATCCTGATTTCGCTCGATGGCGGAGCAAGCTGGAGCACGCTCGCGGCAGCAACTGCGAATGACGGCAGCGAAACGGTGACCTTGCCGAACATCGCAACGACCCAGGCACGCATCCGCATCGAAGCCGCGAATGGCACCGGCGTCGGTGGCGGCAGCACCTGGTTCGACATCAGCGATAGCAACGTCACCATCACCGCCACCGGCTCGCCGATCACGCTCACTGCGGGCAGCCCGATCGTGACCCAGCAGGGTTCGCCGGCGCCCGCAGCAATCACCATCGCCACGCTCGCCGGCGGCGCCGCGCCGTTCACGCTGAGCGCGGCTGCGAATCCGAGCGTGCCCGAGATCGAAATGGTCGGGCTGTCACTGGTCGGTGCCAACGTGCAGGGTAGCGCTGCGGTGAGCTGCAAGCTCGCGGCCCCAAACCTGCCGAGCTATCGCATCTACCCGGCGGTGCTGACCGCGACCGACAGCGCCGGCCGCACCGGCTCGCTGGTGGTTCCGATCCATGTCAGCAACAACAGCATCCCGACGCTCGGCAGCTACGCCAATGCCGTGCTCGCCCCCAGTGCCAGCACCAGCGTCTCGCCAGCGGCCGGTCCGGCCGATGCCAACAACAACTTCAGCGCAGTCTCGGTCTCTCCGTCGACGCTGCCCGGCGGCGGCACCATCGCGATCAACCCGAGCACCGGCGAGGTGACCCTGACCACCACCGCCGGCACCACCCTCGGCAGCTACACCATCACCGTCACCGCCAGCGACAGCTGCGGCGCCGCCACCATCGAGCGCTTCACGCTGACCGTCG
The DNA here is from genome assembly GCA_016703225.1 of Lysobacterales bacterium. Classification (NCBI taxonomy): domain Bacteria; kingdom Pseudomonadati; phylum Pseudomonadota; class Gammaproteobacteria; order Lysobacterales; species Lysobacterales bacterium. The sequence continues at coordinate 96,345 of JADJCM010000010.1, read as the reverse complement.
CCAGCAATGACCCGGTGCTGCAGTACAACGGCAACGCGGTCACCAGCGGCAACAACGTGATCGAACCGAACGAGTGCAATACGCTCGACGTCACCGTCGGCAATAGCGGCGGTGGCGGTGCGACGGCGGTGTCGGCGGTACTGTCCTCGGCCACGCCCGGCGTCCTCATCGACCAGGCCAACTCGCCCTACCCGAACCTCCCGGGAGGCGGAAGCGGGATCAACACCACGGCGTTCCAGATCAGCACCGACAACAGCGTCACCTGCGGCAGCACCATCAACCTGACGCAGACCATGGCCTTCACCGGCGGCACCGGCTCGGCCGTGTTGAACTTCGCGTTGCAGGTCGGGCAACCGCCGGCGACCAATTACTCGATTGCCAGCGACAACGGCGTTGGCACCATCAGCGGTGGCACCTTGGTCACCGGTAGCCGGGATGATGACGCGCGACTCGCTGTCAGCGCTTTCCCGGCGGGGTTCGCATTCAACATCTACGGCACTCCGGTGACCTCGCTCTACGCCAGCACCAACGGCGTGCTCTCGTTCAATGGCAATGGCGGTACCAGTAGCGCCGCCACGAACGCACCGCTGCCGACTGGCGAGTTCACCACCGCTTCGCTATTCGCACTGTGGGACGACCTGGACATGAGTGCGAGCGTCGCCACCGGCGGCGGCATCTACACCCAGGAAAACGGTGTCGCCCCGAACCGCAGCTTCGACATCGAATGGCGTGCCAAGCGCTACCAAAGCGGCGGCTCACTCGGCGCGCCGACGATGGTGTTCATGATCCGGCTGCATGAAACAACCAATTTGGTGGAGGTGTTCTACACCACGCTGACCGGCAACAACGGTGGCGCCAACGGCAGTTCGGCAACCGTCGGCATCCAGACGGTTGCACCGGTCGGCACCACGTTCACGCAGTTCTCATCGGATACGGCCTCGCTCAGCGCCGGCCAGCGCCTGTCCTACACGCGCGCCGCTGGCACCTGCAACCCGGGACCGGGCGTCTGCGCCAACCCGGACATCGTGTTCCGCGACGGATTCGAGTGAGTTTCATCGCGCGGGGTCGGGCCATCGCCCACCCCGCGCGGTACCGGCCTCGGTTATGCCGTCGGCTCGAACTCAACCCGCGCTCGGCACCCGGTAATCCTGGTAGCTCTTCTCTTCGACCAGCGCCGAACCGAGACGGAGGTTGATCTCACGCTTGAGTCGCGCACGCTCGTCGTTCTCGACGTAGACCGCGCGCGCCAGACGGATGAACTCGGCATCGAACTCCTGCTTCGACTCCTTGATGCGGATGTCGTCCTCGATCACCCACAGCCGCTCGTTCACTGCCTTCAGCGCCGCCAGCAGCTCGTCGATGTCGATCTTCGACTGCGTCGATTCGCCCCAGGTGCCACACAGTTCATCCAGTTCGCGCTGCACATTGGCGAGCTTGGCCGGATCGGACATTCGCTCCGACTTGATCCTCAGGATCGAGACCTTGTCCAGCAACTCGCCGAACGACACGGGAACAGCAATCAGGCCCATCACGATGACTCCGAAGGCGCGGCAGCGCGGAACGCTCACGCGCTGGCCACCGCAAGAAAAAGGTTGTCTGGGTGGTGTCGAATCCGTATGATTCGCGCCCTTCGCAGCCGCGACCCGCTGCGTGCATCATCCGGAGGGGTGGCAGAGTGGTCGATTGTACCTGATTCGAAATCAGGCGTCCGTGTAAGCGGACCGTGGGTTCGAATCCCACCCTCTCCGCCAAGTCCCGCAAGGGTTTCGACAGTCCCGGCCACGGCCGGGATTTTCGTTTCTGCTCTGCTCAGCGCCGTGTCCGCCACGCGTCACCCGCAGAACCTGAAGGCCGTCCCTGTGGCCAATGGCGCTTCCTTACTGACCGTCTCATAAAGAATGCAATGTTCAATGCAAAAAAATGGGCAAATCAGATTGCGTGACACAGCCTCGCATCACGCGTTGCGAGGCTCGGGTCTTTCGCAAGCTTGCAACCAGTGCATCACCAAGTTCCGAGATGCTGTCAGGCCGGCCGTTGGCCAGCGGATGCTTGATTGCATGCCACGCGGCTTCGATCGGGTTGAGTTCCGGCGCGTAGGCCGGCAATTTCTCCAGATGCAGCCGCGGATATTTGCGACAGAAGCCTTGCAGTGCCTTGGGGTTATGGATCGAGGCGCCATCCCAAACCACAAAGACATGGCCACGCAGATGCTTGAGCAGATACCAAAGGAAGTCTTCCACTTCATCAGCGGAGATATTCTTGGCGTGGGGCCTAAAGTAGAACCCGAGCCGCGTGCGCTGGGGGCTGATCGACAGGCCCCCGATCACCGAGATCCGGGCATGGTTGTAGCGGTGGCGAATAACCGGGGTCTGACCCACGAGTGCCCAAGTACGTCGAACAGTCGGAGTCAACATGAAGCCGGATTCGTCGACAAAGACGATGTGCGCACCCAGCCGCGCAGCGTTTTTTTACCTGCGGCCAGTCCTTGCGCTTCCACTCTTCAATGCGTGCTTCATCCCGCTCCAGTGCCCGGCGTTCGGGCTTCTGGCAACTGAAGCCAAAGTCATGCAGCAGGCGGGCGACGTGACTGCGGTGGAATTGAACCTTGCAACACTGCTGAATGACCGTCGCCACCCGGCTGGTGGTCCACAGTTCTGTGGTGAACCCGTTGGCCATGGCACCCTTCATCAGTCGCTTGATGATGCGCTGCTGCTGCGTGTGGGTCAGTGTCGGCGGTCGACCCGGCGTCGGACGCACCTTCAGCGCCTGACTGCCACCTTGTGTTCGAGCATCGCGCCAGCGCATCACGGAACTGGGTGCGGAGTCGATCATGCGGCCAACCTCAGCCAGCGAGTAACCTTGGTCCAGCAAGCGCAGCGCTTGGTGCCGCCGCGCTTCGATCAGTTCTGCCGATCCTGTTGGTCGTGCCACACCCGTACTCCTTCGTGGAACAGGTGTGCAGTATTGCATTATTTATGAGACAGGCAGTAAGCCACAGCGGCGCGTAACGTAGCTTGCTGCTTGACGATCCGGACCCTCGCGCGTTGCCTCGGCTCAGTCAGAAGTGCTCGTGGCTTGGGTCTTCGCTTGACCGCGCGGGGTTCGATTCGGCCCGGCCGATCCGGGATGCGCCAGTAGCTGATTTGCTGCAGCATCAGGAATCGCGCCGCAGCGCAGTTCTTCGTGGTCGCGTTGTTGCGGACATTGCTCTGGTACATCGCGGCGGCGCGGCGCGCGGCGGCGAAGCTGAGCTGGCGTAGGTCCAAACCTTCGGGACGCGCCGCTTCGCCCATGGCGACACGGATCAGGTTGTAGGCAAGCAAGTGCGCAGCGACTTCCTTGCGCACCATGTCCGGCGACTTGCAGCGCAGCACGTCCATCTCCATCACGCACTTGATGCTGCGGAAATCCAGTTCGATGTGCCAGCGCTGGGTGTAGAGCCAGGCAACCTCGTCGGCGGACACCTCGCTCGGGTCGCGCAGGCTGGTGACGATCAGCCGTTCACCATCGCGCACTTCACGCACACATCGCTTCCGGTACGGCATCGTATGTCGCCTGCGACATCCAACTCGGACGAGTTGGGCGCGACCACACCAGGAGGCGATCGTTACTCCCCAGCACTTCGCTGTAGGCGGAGGCATTCTTGCGTGCACCGTGTTCGCGCATCCCGTTTGCGCAGTTGCATCTCCGCAACAGTGGGATAGCGACCCAAGCTGCGCATCAATTCAGCCAACTGCCCAATAGCCGCTTCATCACTCGTACGCGGTTGCAAGGTGTTGGGTGTAAAGCCAGCTTCCACAACCGCATCGCTCCAGCGAGCCCAGAAGCGGCCCCTCCAATCCGACTCCTTGATGCCTGTTTCCTTCGCGAATCGGCCTTTGCCCAGCGCCGCGCCGCCATTGTCGGCGGCGGTGCGTCGAATCTCATCGAGGACGTGTTGCTTTTTCATGGGGCATCGGTCCGCTGGATCGGCAATCATCGAATTAACAAGGTGGCGGAGAGAGAGGGATTCGAACCCTCGGTAGGCTTACACCTACGGCAGTTTTCAAGACTGCTGCCTTAAACCGCTAGGCCATCTCTCCTAAAAAACTTCGAGCGCAATTCTAGCCGATCAAGCGATGCGTTCGGCGCCGCCCATGTACTTGCGCAGCGCTTCGGGGACGGTGATCGAGCCGTCTTCGTTCTGGTAGTTCTCGATCACCGCGATCATGGCGCGGCCGACGGCGACGCCGGAGCCGTTGAGCGTGTGCACGAGTTCGGGCTTGCCGGTTTCCGGGTTGCGGAAGCGGGCCTGCATGCGGCGTGCCTGAAAGCTCTCGCAGTTCGAGCAGGAGCTGATCTCGCGGTACTTGTTTTCCGAGGGCAGCCAGACTTCGAGGTCATAGGTCTTGGTGGCGCCGAAGCCCATGTCGCCGGTGCACAGCAGCATGCGCCGATACGGCAGACCGAGCTTCTCGAGCACGACTTCGGCGCAGCGCGTCATGCGTTCGTGCTCGTCGTAACTCTGCGCCGGCGTGGTGATGCTGACCAGTTCGACTTTCTCGAACTGGTGCTGGCGGATCATGCCGCGGGTGTCGCGACCGGCCGAACCGGCCTCGGCGCGGAAGCACATCGAATGCGCGGTCATGCGCAGCGGCAGTGTTTCGGCGGCAACGATCTCGTCGCGCACGATATTGGTCAGCGGCACTTCCGAGGTCGGGATCAGGTAACGCTTGTCCTCGCCCGCAGTCGCGAACAGGTCTTCCTCGAACTTGGGCAGCTGGCCGGTGCCGCGCATGCTGGCGGCGTTGACCATCAGCGGCACATTGGTTTCCAGGTACCCGTGTTCCTGCGTGTGCAGATCGAGCATGAACTGCGCGAGCGCACGATGCAGACGCGCCAGTTCGCCGCGCAGCACGGTGAATCGGGCGCCCGAGAGCTTGGCGGCCGTTTCCGCATCGAGCCAGCCCTTGCGCGCACCGAGATCGACATGGTCTTTCGGTGCGAAAGTGAACTGCTTCGGCGTACCCCAGCGATGTTGCTCGGCATTGCCGTGTTCGTCGCCACCCACCGGTACCGACTCGTGCGGGATGTTCGGCACGTTCAGCGCGAGCGCTTCGATCTCGGCCAGCAGTTCGGCCTGGCGTTGTTCGCCCGCCTTCAACTCGTCGCTGATGCTTGCGACCTCGGCCATCAGCGCCGCGGTGTCCTCGCCCTTGCCCTTGGCGATGCCGATCGCCTTCGAGCGCGTGTTGCGCAGGTTCTGCAATTCCTGGGTGCGCGTCTGGATGCGCTTGCGCTCACCCTCGACCGCCTCGAACGCGGCGACGTCGATCACGAAGCCGCGCTTGGCGCGCAGCAGCTCCGCGGTTTCGGCGAGTTTGTTGCGGAACAGGACCGGATCGAGCATGGCGAATCCCAACGAAAAGGCCGCGGATTATCGCCCGCGGCCCGGTCTTGCTCAATGTCGAAGATCAGGCGTTCGCGGGCTTCACCAGCTTGGCGATGATCAACCCGGCCAGCAGCCAGCCAACACCGTGTTCGAGCGCGCCGACCATCGCGAAGTTGCGCGGGAAGTAGTACCAGTTGAATTGCGGCACGGCGACCACCAGCCAGGCGAACAGGCCGATCAGGGTCGCGATGCCGACGCGTCGGCCGTAGCTGCCGGGCACCGCCCCGAGAACGACCGCAATCAGGAACGTGGCAAGCGTGGAAGTCAGCAGCTGGTGCAGGATCTGTGGCCCCATCGAGGCTGGGTCGCCTCGCAGGCCGTTCTCGCGGTAGATGACGAATGCGTAGGGGCCGACTTTGGCCTTCTCGGCCCAGGTCTTGAGCTTGGCCTCGTCGCCGTGATCGACCAGGTCCATGCCGGGCAGGAAGTAGATGCCATCGCCCTGCGTGAACTCGGCCTTCATCGCCGCCATCACCGCATCTTCCCCAGGCACGTGGTCCTTCATGTCGGCAGTGCCCCAGGGCAGCACCATGTGAAATACCGCGCCCCACATCCACACCACGATGCCCGCCAGCACCGCCGCCAGAATCTTGTTCATTGCCCTGCTCCTTCGCGCCCAACGCGCCGTGCCCGAGCTTCGGACCGGAAACGTGCGCTCAGTGTGAAAGCAGCCCCTGGCCGAGCTTCCAGCCGGCCGCGACCGCCAACACGCCGACCCCCACGTGCGCGAGCATCGTCAACGCGAACAAGTCGATGCGATTCGCGCGCAGCAACTGAAAGCCTTCGACGCCGAGCGCCGAGAACGTGGTCAGTCCACCCAGAAAGCCGACCATCAACAGGTTGCGCCACCACAAGGCATCGTGCAGGCGCGTGTCCAGCCAGACCAGCAGCAGTCCGGCAAGCAGGCAGCCGACCACATTCACCACGAAGGTCGCCGCCGGCAGGCCATACCAGCCATGGCGCACGAACAACAAATTGACGCCCCAGCGCATGCTCGCACCGAGCGCGCCACCGCCGGCGACTGCGAACAGGTTCGTCCAACTCATCGTTGCACCGCCTTAGCGCGTTCGGCGCGAATCTGCTCAAGTTTCTCGCGGATGCGCGCTTCGATGCCACTGCTGGTCGGCCGATACAGCTGGCGTTCGCCAAGTTCATCCGGGAAGCATTGCTGGCCGTAGGCGATGCCGCTTTCGAGATCGGGGTCGTACTGGTACTTCGCGCCGTAGCCGAGTTCCTTCATCAACTTGGTCGGCGCATTGCGCAATGCCAGCGGCACCGGCAAGGAACCGCTGTCGGCGACCAGCTTGCGCGCTGCACCGTAGGCGGCATACGCGGCATTGCTCTTCGGCGCCATCGCCAGATAGACCGCCATCATCGCCAGCGCGAGATCGCCCTCGGGGCTGCCCTGGCGTTCATAGGCTTCCCAGGCCGCAATCGTGCGTTCGAGTGCGGACGGATCGGCGAGCCCGACGTCCTCCACCGCCATGCGCACCAGGCGCCGCGCCAGGTAGGCGGGATCACAACCGCCATCGAACATGCGCGCGATCCAGTACAACGCCGCATCCGGGTTCGAGTTGCGCACCGACTTGTGCAGGGCCGAGATCTGGTCGTAGAAGGCCTCGCCGCCCTTGTCGAAGCGGCGCACGCGATCGGCCAGCACCTGGTCGAGCACACTCGTTTCGATGCGACCGCCTTCGGCCAGTTCGGCGGCAATCTCGAGCAAGGTCAGGCCGCGGCGCACGTCACCGTCGGCCGCACGGGCGATCTCGGCCAGCGCCTCGCCGTCGACCTGCAGGCCGAGTTCGCCGAGGCCGTGCTCGCGATCGGCGAGCGCATGCTGCAGCGCCTGCACGATCGCCGCGATCGAGACCGCATCGAGCACGTGCACGCGGCAGCGCGACAACAGCGCCGAATTCAACTCGAAGGACGGATTCTCGGTGGTGGCACCGACGAAGACGATGGTGCCGCGCTCGATATGCGGCAGGAACGCATCCTGCTGCGCCTTGTTGAATCGATGCACCTCGTCGACGAACAGCACCGTGCGCTTGCCCGCCGCAAAGTGCTGCGCAGCCTGCGCCAGCGCCGCGCGCACCTCGGCCAGCCCGCCGAGTACCGCCGAGATCGACAGGAACTCGGCCTCGGCATAACGCGCCAGCACCCGCGCCAGGCTGGTCTTGCCGCAACCCGGCGGCCCCCACAGGATCATCGAGTGCACCCGCCCCGACTCGATCGCCCGCCGGAACGCCGTCCCCACCGCCAGCAAGCGCTCCTGCCCGACAAAATCATCCAGCGCCCGCGGCCGCATCCGTTCCGCCAGCGGTTTCAGGGTTTCGGGTTCGGGCAGCAGATCAGATTGTGGAGTGAGTGATTTCATCGCGGCAGTCTACGTCTTCACGACGACAGCCGGTTCGCGCCAGCGCATCACGAACAACGCGAACACGCCGGCAACGAGCCCCCAGAATGCGGAGCCGATGCCACCGATCGCGATGCCGGACGCCGTGACCAGGAAGGTGATCAGCGCCGGCTCGCGTTCGCGTTCCTGCGCGAGCGCGGTGACGAGGCCATTCGCGATCGTGCCGAACAACGCGAGACCGGCAATCACACTGATCAGTTCCTTCGGGAACGCTGCAAACAGCGACGTGACAGTTGCGCCAAGCAACCCCACGATCAGATAGAACGCGCCGGCCGCGACCGCGGCAACGTAGCGTCGGCTCGGGTCTTCGTGCGCTTCGCGGCCGGTGCAGATCGCAGCCGTGATCGCAGCCAGGTTCAGCGCGAATGCGCCGAATGGCGCCAGCAGCAGGTTTGCGAATCCGGTCCAGCCGATGATTTGCGAAATCGGCGGATGGTAACCCGATGCGCGCAGCACGGTCACACCGGGCACGTTCTGCGACGCCATCGTCACGACGAACAGCGGCACGGCGATGCCGACGATTGCCGCCCACGAAAACTCGGGCGACACCCAGACGGGCACGGCAAGCCCGAGCTGCAATCGTTCGAACGCCAGCAAGTCGGATGCGGCGCAGAGCGCCAGCCCCAGCAAGAGTGTCACCAGAACCGCGTATCGCGGCTGCAGCCGCCGCATCACCAGATAGCCCACGAACATCGCCACGGCGAGCACGAACTGCGAGCGCATCGTCACGAATACCTCGAGTCCGAAACGCAGTAGCACGCCCGCGAGCATGCCGGCACCGATCGCTGGCGGAATCCGATGCAGCAATCGCTCGAACCAACCGCTGACGCCCGCAACCGTGATCAGCGCCGCCGAGACGACAAAGGCGCCGGTGGCTGCTTCGATCGACACGCCAGCGGCACTGGTGATCAACATCGCCGCGCCCGGCGTCGACCACGCGGTCACGACAGGCATGCGATAGCGCAGCGAAAGACCGATGCAGGTCACGCCCATGCCCAATCCGAGCGCCCACATCCATGACGCCGTCTGCGCAGCGTCGGCACCGAGCGCCTGCGCGGCCTGGAACACGATCACTGCGGAACTGGTGAAGCCGACCAGCACCGTGACGAAACCGGCGACGATCGCGGAAACCGAAAGGTCGCGAATCAAGTTCATGCGCGGAAGATACAACGCCGCCTCCATCCTTCAACGGCGGCGGGCGTGTCCGAGCACGCCTCAGCGCAGCGGAATGGCCTCGGCGGGCGTGACTGCCTCACCGATCACGTCGACGCCTTCCGGTGGCGTGAAGTGGAAGGTATCGGGAGCAAGCTTGGGGTTGCGTTGCCAGTTCGAGAAGCGCCACTCGGTGCGGTTGCCGAGCAGGTCTTCGAGTTCCATGCGCGCGGGGCCGGCTGCGTCGAAGCCGATCTGGATGCGCTTGAACGACGGCTCGTCCTCGCGCGACAGCATTGCCAGCCAGGACAGGCCATCGCGATCCTTGAGGTCTTGCACGACGTAGTCACGGTCGAGTTGGGACAGATCGACGAGCACGGTCAGCGGTGACTGCGATTCCTCGGTCGACTGGTTGCGCACCGTCACCTGGTCGAGATCCTGGTCGAAGATCCAGACGTTGTCGCCGTCGGCGACGATCAACTGCGGGAACGGCTCGGCGTATTGCCAGCGGAATTGGCGCGGCGCGGCCAGCGCCAGCGTGCCGCGCGACTCCTCCCGCACGCTGCCGTTGGCGTCCATGGTCGTCTGCGTGAACTCGCCGCGCAGCGCATCGAGGCCGTGCGCGAACGCTTCCAGACGCGCGCGCGCGTCGGCCGCGATCGCGATGTTCGAGAGCAGCAACAGGCACAACATCAGAAATCGCATCGAACTCTCCAATGAAAACGTGTAGGAGCGACCCCGGTCGCGACCGCAGGACCGAACCTTGCCACGTCGCCGGTCGCGACCGGGGTCGCTCCTACGGGCACGGAACAACCGTGTCGCCATCATGGGCATGCAGCACTGAACGGCCGTTGAGGCTCAATCCTTGGGCGGCGGCGGCGCCAGCACTTCGCGGTTGCCGTTGTGGCTGGGCGGGCTGACGATGCCGGCGGCCTCCATCTCTTCGACCATGCGCGCGGCGCGGTTGTAGCCGATCTTGAGCCGGCGCTGCACACCGGAGATCGATGCGCGCCGCGTCTCGGTGACGATGCGCACGGCCTGGTCGTAGAGGGCGTCGGACTCGCCGCCAGCGCCGTCGGGATCGGCCTCCGGCAGGCCGGTCGCACCGATCACCTGGCCATCGCCGAGCATCTGCACTTCGTCGAGCACGCCGGGAATGTAGTCGGGCTTGTTGGTCATCGAACGCAGGTGCTTGACCACGCGATGCACCTCGTCGTCGCTGACGAAGGCGCCGTGCACGCGTTCCGGCGTCGCCGTGCCGGGCGGCAGGTACAGCATGTCGCCGTGGCCGAGCAGGGACTCTGCGCCCATCTGGTCGAGGATGGTTCGCGAATCGATCTTGCTCGACACCTGGAACGCGATGCGGGTCGGGATGTTGGCCTTGATCAGGCCAGTGATGACGTCGACCGACGGCCGCTGCGTCGCCAGGATCAGATGGATGCCGGCGGCGCGCGCCTTCTGCGCGAGACGGGCGATCAGCTCTTCGACCTTCTTGCCGACGATCATCATCATGTCGGCAAATTCGTCGATGATCACGACGATGTACGGCAGTGTCTCCAGCGGCTCGGCCGACAGCTGCGGCATGTCCGGCACCGGCTTGAACAACGGATCGAGCAAAGGATGGCCGCTGCTCTCGGCGTCCTCGACCTTCTTGTTGAAACCGCCGAGGTTGCGCACACCGACCGCCGACATCAACTTGTAGCGCCGTTCCATCTCGCCGACGCACCAGCGCAGCCCGTTGGCGGCCTCCTTCATGTCGGTGACCACCGGCGCCAGCAGGTGCGGAATGCCCTGGTAGACCGAGAGTTCAAGCATCTTCGGATCGATCATCAGCATGCGCACATCCGAAGCGGTCGCCTTGTACAGCAGCGACAGCACCATCGCGTTCAGCGCCACCGACTTGCCGGAGCCGGTGGTGCCGGCGACCAGCAGATGCGGCATGCGGGCGAGATCGACCACGGTCGGGCGACCGCCGATGTCCTTGCCGAGCGCGAGCGCCAAGGGCGAGGCGATCTTGTCGTATTCCTTCGAGCGCAGGATCTCCGAGAGATAGACGATCTCGCGGTTCACGTTCGGGATTTCGAGGCCGATCACCGACTTGCCCGGGATCACATCGACCACGCGCACCGACTGCACGCTCAGGCCACGCGCGATGTCCTTGTCGAGGTTGCTGATCTGTCCACCGCGCACGCCCGGTGCCGGCTGCATCTCGAAACGCGTGATCACCGGACCAGGATACGCGCCGACGACCTGGGCATCGATCTTGAAGTCACGCAGCTTGAACTCGACCTGGCGCGACAGCGTCTCCAGCGTCTCCTCCGAATAGCCCTTGGGCTGCGGCTTGGGATCATCGAGCAACGACAGCGGCGGCAGCTCGCCCGCAGGCAGGGAGGTGAACAGCGGAATCTGCAATTCGCGCTCGGCGCGTTCGCTCTTCTCGACCACGGGCGTCGGTTGCTCGATCTTCAGCGGTTCGCGCTTGGCCTGCTTGACCTTCTCGACCTTGCGCACTTCCTCGCGCTCCTCACGCACCTCGCGTACTGCTCGCCGTTCCTCGCGCGTTTCCCAGAAGCCGCGCAGCTTGCCGATCACGCCCAGCACCAGATCGCCGATGCGCTCCATCAGCCGGAACCACGAGAGCCCGGTGAACAGGGTCAGCATCACCAGGAAAATCGTGAGCAGGAACAGGGTTGCACCGAGTTCGCCGGATGCTCCCTGCAATAGCTCGCCGAACAGGGCACCGACCACGCCACCGGCATTCGCCGGCAGCGGCGAGTTGGTCTCGAAGAAATGCAGGTGCGCGATTCCGGCGCCGCTCACGATCCAGCCGGCCGCACCGAGCAGCAGCCACGCGGAATCGTGCTTCGTGCCCGGCAGCGCCGTTTCGTCGCGGATCAGTCGCCACGCGATCGCGGCCAGCATCAGCGGAAACGCGAAGGCCATGCCGCCGAAAAAGTACAGCGACAGGTCGGCGATCCAGGCGCCGACGCCGCCGCCGAGGTTGCGCACCGGCGCATCCGAGCCGGCGTGCGACCAGCCCGGATCGCCCGGGTGATAGGTGTACAGGCAGACGCCGAGGTAGACGATCAGCGGGATCAGCATCAGCACCGCGGCTTCGCGGATGCGCTGCTCCCACACCGACGGTTCGACCCCTGCGGGCTGCTCCTTGCTGCTCTTCGTCACGTCTTTCCGATCGGTTGGGGATCGCCGGCGCTGCACCATGCGGCGGCGAACCGAGGCTTGATATCGATGCCCTGCGCCCGCATGCTGCGCGTTCCGCGCCGAACGCCGGCACCTGCAAAATCACAACGGAATCATACATGAGCGCATCCAAGCACAGCCGCCTGCTGATCCTCGGCTCCGGTCCGGCCGGCTACACTGCGGCGGTCTATGCCGCGCGCGCCAACCTCAAGCCCGTGCTGATCACCGGCATTGCCCAGGGCGGCCAGCTGATGACCACCACCGAGGTCGACAATTGGCCCGGCGATGCCCACGGACTGATGGGCCCGGACCTGATGGCGCGCATGCAGGCGCATGCCGAGCGCTTCGGCACCGAGATCGTGTTCGACCACATTCACACAGCGGAACTGGGCGCGCGGCCGTTCCGGCTGGTCGGCGACAACGCCGAGTACACCGCCGATGCGCTGATCATCGCCACCGGTGCGACCGCGAAGTACCTCGGCCTGCCCTCCGAGGAAGCGTTCAAGGGCAAGGGCGTGTCGGCCTGCGCGACTTGCGACGGCTTCTTCTACCGTGACCAGGACGTGGCCGTGATCGGCGGTGGCAACACCGCGGTCGAGGAAGCCCTGTACCTGTCGAACATCTGCCGCAAGGTCTCGCTGGTGCACCGCCGCGCCAGCTTCAAGGCCGAGAAGATCATGATCGACAAGCTGCACGAGAAGGTCGCGGCCGGCAAGATCGAACTGGTGCTCGAGCACACGCTGGACGAGGTGCTCGGCGACGAATCTGGCGTCACCGGCATGCGCGTGCGCCATGTCGACACCAGCGCCACCCGCGAAATCCCGCTGATGGGCGTGTTCATCGCGATCGGGCATTCGCCGAACACGCAGCTGTTCGATGGCCAGCTGGAGATGCGCAACGGCTATCTCCGCATCCGCACCGGCCTCGAAGGCGGCGCCACCGCCACCAGCATTCCCGGCGTGTTCGCCGCTGGCGACGTCGCCGACCAGGTCTATCGCCAGGCCATCACCTCGGCCGGCTTCGGCTGCATGGCCGCGCTCGATGCCGAGAAGTACCTGGACCACGTCGCCCAGGGCTGACTTGAGGTGACCATCGCCGCGCGCTGGCTCGATCGCATCGCAGCCGTGCCGGCAGCGCACTGGGACGCACTGCGCGGCGACGACCATCCCTTCGTCGCGCACGCATTCCTCGATGCCATCGAACAAAGCGGCAGCCTGCGCCGTGAACTGGGCTGGTGCGCCGAACACCTGACGCTGTGGCGCGGCGACGAACTGGTCGCCGCCGCTCCGACCTGGCGCAAGGCCAATTCGCACGGCGAGTTCGTGTTCGACTTCGCCATTGCCGACGCTTACGAGCGCAGTCTTGGCGACTACTACCCGAAGCGCCTGGTGGCGGTGCCCTACTCGCCGGTCAGCGGACCGAGGCTGCTGGCGCACGGCGCAGACGACCGCCGCGCACTGGTCGATGCATTGGCTGCGGACGTGCACGAGCGCCGCTGGTCATCAGCGCATGTGAACTTCCTGCCCGAGTCCGAATGCGCGGCGTTCGCCGACGACTGGCTGCCGCGCTTTGACTGGCAGTTCCACTGGCACAACCGCGGCTATCGCGACTTCGCCGATTTTCTCGCGGCGCTTGAGGCAAAGAAGCGCAAGAACATCCGCCAGGAGCGAGCGCGGCTCGTGCGCGAAGGCTGGCGCTTCGAGCGCCGACAGGGCCACCAGATCGACCCGCCCCTGCTCGATTTCCTGCACCGCTGCTATGCACGGACCTTTGCCGACAAGGGCAACACCGCGGCGCTGACGCCGGCGTTCTTCGCACGAATCTGCGCAGCGTTGCCGCAGCAGACGCTCGCAGTCATCGGCTATCGCCGCGACGAACCACTCGCGTGCGCGTTTCTGCTGCAGGACTCGACCACGCTGTACGGCCGCTACTGGGGCTGCATCGAGGATGCCCCGGGACTGCACTTCGAGACCTGCTACTACCAGGGAATCGAACATGCGATCGCGCAGCGGCTGCAGCACTTCGAGCCAGGCGCCGGCGGCGAACATAAGATCGCGCGCGGCTTCCTGCCGGTACGCACGCATTCGCGGCATTACTTCGCCCACCCCGGATTCCGCGCCGCGATTGCCGACTACCTGCGGCGCGAGGCGGTGCAGCTGGAGCGCTATCGCGAGATGGTCATGAAGCACTCGCCGTACGGCGAGCACCGAGCCGCGAAAGCGTCCGGCTGAAGCCGGACCCACAGGAGCGAAAGCGTCCGTGCTCTTGTGGGTTCGGCTTCAGCCGGACGTTTTTCCTCCGCGAGCCCGAACCGCCACGCTGCGACATACTTGGACCATGATCCGCATCCCGATCCTGCCGCGCGCGCCGCTGCTGCCGTTTCCGCCGGTCGAACAGGCGTTGGACGAGCCCAACGGCCTGCTTTGCGCCGGCGGCGACCTCAGCCCGGAACGCCTGCTGCTCGCCTATCGCAACGGCATCTTTCCCTGGTTCAACGATGGCGAACCGATCCTGTGGTGGTCGCCCGACCCGCGCGCGGTGTTCGACCTCGCAAGCACACGCGCGAACGCGCGTTTTCGCCGCTTCGCACGGTCCTGCCCATGGACCCTGCGCATCGACCGCGACTTCGTCTCCGTGATCGATGCTTGCGCTGCACCGCGCAGCTACGCCGAGGGAACCTGGATCACCGCGGCAATGCGCGACGCCTACCTGCAACTGCACGAACTCGGACACGCGCACTGCATCGCCGTGCACGACGGCGGGGATCTGGTCGGCGGCCTCTATGGCATTGCCATCGGCCGGGTGTTTTGCGGCGAGTCGATGTTCTCGCGCCGTCCCAACGCTTCCAAGCTGGCGCTGTTCGCACTCGCCGCGTGGCTGCGCACCGCCGGCTTCGTCTGGCTCGACGGCCAGGTCGAATCCGGTCATCTGACGCGGCTCGGCGCGCACACGATGGCGCGCACGGATTTCGTTGCGGGACTCTCGCAGCACGGCACGCAGCCCCCCGCAAACCCGCGCTGGACGGTCGAATTCGGCCTCAGGTCCACGTCGGAACTGACTCTCTGAACGACGCAAGCGTTGACACTCGGGGCTTCCGTGTCAGAATCCGCGCCCCTTAGAACCCCTTTTTCCGCGGGAACGCATGTCCAAAGACGATCAGATCGAGATGGAAGGCACGGTTGCCGAGACGCTGCCGAACACGATGTTCCGCGTCAAACTCGACAACGGCCACATCATCACGGCACACATCTCCGGACGCATGCGCAAGAACTACATCCGCATTCTCACCGGCGACAAGGTCAAGGTCGAAATGACCCCCTACGACCTCACCAAGGGCCGCATCACCTACCGCATGAAGTGATGCCTGCCTGCACCGAGTAGCAAAACGCCGCGATCACTCGCGGCGTTTTTCATTGGCGGACCCGAACCTCAGGGAGTGGCGATCAGCGCGACGGTCGATCGCGATCGCGCACCAACGCCTTGTCCACCGGCTGCATGCGCTTGTCGACGATCAGAGCAGGTGTGCCTGGCGGCAGCATCTGCAAGGACTTCAGAAACTCCACGACCTCGTCCTGCCGCGGCCTGGCAAGTGCAGCGAAAGCGTTGCGCGCGGCGCGACCTTCGCCACCGTGCGCGAGAATGGCTTCTGTGATCGTGGTCAAGTCGCCCCGGTGGCCGTAGGGAGCGGAATTGCCGACGTCCCAGAGCTTGCGCGTCAGGAACGATTCGGTGGGAATGCCGCCCTGAACAACGAGTTCGTTGCAGAAGTGACGGATCTCGGCGTCGCATAGGTTGTGGCGCTTCAGATCCGTGTAGGCACGCACGATCGCCCCGCCATCCGGTGTCGCTTCCAGGCGCGGAAGCTCGCCTTCGCTGCTGAGGTCGAAACGGAAGATTCCGGTCACGTCGCCAGGCGCGAGGTTTCCGGATGGATTGAACGGATTGGGTTCATCGAAGTAGCGCGAGTCGAGTTGCATCTCCGGCACGTGGCAACCCGAACAGCCGACGCCGCTGAAGGTCTGTTCGCCGCGGATGATGGCGCGCAACGACGGCACGTCATCCGGCAGCACCTGGCCCGGCGTGGCCAGGGCCGCCTGGTAGATGGTGGCGGCGGTGATGTCACCGACGCTGAGTTCGCTCGCGACGCCATCCTGATCGAAGTCGTTGCTGCCGGTGCGCGCTGGCCCGAAGCGCTCCTCCGACTGCATGCCATGGTGATGGTTCATGGCGTTGTTGGTGAACTCGCGCAGCGAAATCACCGCGCCCTTCTGGTGGAAGGGGCGGATGATCAAGTCGGCATTGACGCCAGCGACGCCGGTGGTGTCGACACTGCCGTCGGGCTTGGCGACCAGCGAACCGAAGCGGACGTTCTTGCTCGCAAGCGCGCGCGTGACGTTCTGGCCAGTCTGGGCCGCCAGGGCGATGGCGCTGCTGCGCTGCGCCTGGATCTCGACGGTCATCTCGCGGGCGAGCATCTCGATCGCGCCCGAGCCCTGCATGCCGAGCGTATTGCGCTCGTTGCTCTGGTTCGGCGAAACCGACTCGGTGACCGGGTCCAGCGTTTGCGCCAGCACGAAGACATTGGCAACGATGTCGCCGGCAGCGCCGACGAAGGGATCATTGTGGCAACCGGCGCAGGAATTCGCGTCCGGTGCCGAGGTGCGGATGAACCGGGGGGCAGATCCGGGTACGCGCGCAGCGCCGCCGCCGGTGGTCGCGGGCCGGCTCTGGCCGTCGTGGGTGTTGAACTTGGCGACGAAAAGACCGTGGCCATGGTCGAACACTTCCTGGAAATCGACCTGTCCGTGTTCGATCCTGGATTGATCGAGGTGCGTGCTGAGCACCGGTCCATCGCCAATGGCCAACGCCGGCCCGACGAACGCCAGGCCGATCAGTGCCGCCAGCCGAGCTTGATGCGCGTTCCGGTTTGCTTGTACGAGATGTCGCATGGATCCCCTCCTTCAAGAGAAGGCTGAGGATCCCGGTTCGGCTGTGAAAACGATTTTCACAAACGGTGACTGCGCGGATGGGCGGGTCAGGAGGTGGCTTCGGCCGGCTCCGGCGGGGCCTTGGCCGGCTCCTCCGGGGCACAGTCGAGTACGAGCTTGTTGTCGCGCACGGCGACGTCGACGCGACCGCCCTCGGCGAGCTTGCCGAACAACAACTCGTCGGCAAGCGGCCGCTTGATGCTGTCCTGAATGATGCGCGCCATCGGCCGCGCGCCCATCATCGGGTCGAAGCCGTTCTCGGCCAGCCAGCGCCGCGCGTCGGCACCGACCGACAGCGACACTCGCTTCTCGTGCAACTGCGCCTCCAGTTCGATCAGGAACTTGTCGACCACGCGCAGAATGTGCTCCATGTCCAGCGGCTTGAACTGGATGATGGCGTCGATGCGATTGCGGAACTCCGGCGTGAATGCCTTCTTCAGGATCTCCATGGCATCGGTGGAATGGTCCTGGTGCACGAAGCCGATGGTGCGCCGAGCCGCCTGTGCGGCGCCAACATTGGTGGTCATCACCAGCACCACGTTCTTGAAATTGGCCTCGCGACCGTTGGTGTCGGTGAGGATGCCGCGGTCCATCACCTGCAGCAGGATGTTGAACACATCCGGGTGTGCCTTCTCGATCTCGTCGAGCAGCACCACCGCGTGCGGGTGCTTGGTCACCGCCTCGGTGAGCAGGCCGCCCTGGTCGAAGCCGACGTAACCCGGCGGTGCGCCGATCAGGCGCGAGACCGAATGCGCTTCCATGTATTCGCTCATGTCGAAGCGGATCAGTTCGATGCCGAGTTGCATCGCCAACTGGCGCGTCACTTCGGTCTTGCCGACGCCGGTCGGCCCGGTGAACAGAAACGCTCCGATCGGCTTGGCCGGATTGGCCAGGCCGGAGCGCGCCATCTTGATCGCTGCAGCGAGCGAGTCGATCGCGTCTTCCTGCCCGAACACGACCATTTTCAGGTTGCGGTCGAGGTTGCGCAGCACTTCGCGGTCGGAGACCGATACCTGCTTGGGCGGGATGCGCGCCATCTTGGCGATGATGTATTCGATCTCTGGCACATCGACCGTGGTCTTGCGATCCGCGTCGGGCACCAGTCGCTGGCGCGCCCCGGCTTCGTCGATCACGTCGATCGCCTTGTCCGGCAGCAAGCGGTCGCCGATGTGGCGCACGGAGAGATCCACCGCCGCCTTCAACGCGTCCGGCGTGTACTCGATCTGGTGGAACTCCTCGAAGCGCGATTTCAGGCCCTTGAGGATTTCGAGCGTGTCGGCGATGGTCGGCTCGACCACGTCGATCTTCTGGAAGCGGCGAGCAAGCGCGCGGTCCTTCTCGAAAATCTGGCGGAATTCCTGGAAGGTGGTCGAGCCGATGCAGCGCATTTCACCCGAGGTCAGCGCCGGCTTGATCAGGTTGGACGCGTCCATGGTGCCGCCCGAAGCCGACCCGGCACCGATGATGGTGTGAATCTCGTCGATGAACAGCACCGAGTTCGGTTCCTTCTTCAGCTCGACGATCACCGCTTTCAGGCGCTTCTCGAAATCGCCGCGATACTTGGTGCCCGCGACCAGCGCGCCGAGGTCGAGCGAGTAGATCACCGCGTCCTTGAGCACCGCCGGCACGTTGCCCTCGACGATGCGCCGCGCCAGGCCTTCGGCGATCGCGGTCTTGCCGACCCCGGCCTCGCCGACGAACAGCGGGTTGTTCTTGCGCCGGCGGCAGAGCACCTGGATGGTGCGCTCAACCTCGTCCTGGCGACCGATCAGCGGGTCGATCTTGCCAGCGCGCGCGAGCTCGTTGAGATTGACGGTGAACTCGCTGAGCGGGTTGCCCTTGCTCTCGTCATTGCCCTCGGCCTCGGGCTTGACCGCATCGGCAGCTTCGCCCGGCTTTGGCTCGTGGCCGATCTTGGCGATCTTGTGCGAGATGAAGTTGACCACGTCTAGGCGCGAGATTTCCTGTTGATTGAGGAAATACACCGCGTGCGAATCCTTCTCGCCGAAGATCGCCACCAGCACGTTGGCCCCGGTGACTTCGGAGCGCCCACTAGACTGCACGTGATAGACGGCGCGCTGCAACACGCGCTGGAAGCCGAGCGTCGGCTGGGTGTCGCGGGTGTCGCCGCTCGGCAGCACCGGCACGGTCTCGGCGATGATGCTGCGGATATCGGTCGCGAGCTTCTTGAAGTCAGCGCCACACGCACGCAATACCGAAGCTGCGGACGGGTTTTCGAGCAGCGCCGCCAGCAGATGCTCGACCGTCATGAACTCGTGGCGGCGTTCGCGCGCGTCCTTGTAGCACTGCGCCAGGGTTTGCTCGAGGTCCTTGCTGAACATGTCCGACTCCTCAGAGTTTTTCCATCGTGCACATCAGCGGGTGCTGATGGCTGCGGGAAAACTCGTTGACTTGCGTCACCTTGCTTTCTGCCACTTCCCGGGTGAACACGCCGCAAACGCCCTTACCGCGAGTGTGCACGTGAAGCATCACCTGCGTCGCGCGCGCGAGGTCCATCTGGAAGAAAATTTGCAATACCGACACCACGAAATCCATCGGCGTGTAATCGTCGTTCAACAGCGCCACCTGGTACATCGGCGGCTTGGCCAACTCCGGGCGCGCCTCCTCCACGACCGTGCCCTGTTCGCGGTCGGTTTCGGTGGGCGAAGACGTCATGCACTGGATCTCGAAGCTCATGGCCGGAGTATAAGCCGCGGCCGTGTCGCCGCCGCGGCCCGAACGCAACATGGGCACGGATCCGGATCGATCAAGCTGCAGCCGCTTGGGCTCGGCTAGAATGCGCGATCCATTCAGCCCCACGCCATGTCCGCAACCACCTGGAAACCCGATGTCACCGTGGCCGCGTTGGTCGAGCGCGACGGCCGCTTCCTGTTCGTCGAGGAATGGGTGCGCGGCGCGCTGGTGCTGAACCAGCCGGCGGGACATCTGGAGGACGGCGAGTCCTTGCTGGCGGCGACGGTGCGCGAGACCCTGGAAGAGACGGCATGGCAGATCGAACCGATCGGGCTGGTCGGCGTCTATCAGTGGACCAGTCCGCACGATGGCATGAGCTTCCTGCGCGTGGCGCTGGCGGCGCGACCGATTGCGCACCACAACAGCCGCGCCCTCGACGAAGGCATCGAACGTGCGGTGTGGCTGAGCGCCGAGGCGCTGGCTGCGCACCCGGTGCCGAGTCGCAGCCCGCTGGTGCGGCACTGCCTGCACGACTACATCGAGCGCGGCGTGGCGCCACTCGATCGCCTGAACCTGATCGATGGCCATGGCCTCAGGATCGTCACGGCGTGAGCGGCGAACGCATCATCGTCGGTATTTCCGGCGGCGTCGATTCCTCGGTCACCGCCCTGCTGCTTGCACGCAGTGGCGCCGACGTGGCCGGCATGTTCATGAAGAATTGGGAGGAGGACGATGCTTCCGGCGCCTGTCCGGCCGAGCAGGACGCGCGCGATGCCGCCGCCGTGTGCCAGCAGATCGGCATCCCCCTGCACACGCGCAACTTCGCCGCCGAGTACTGGGACGGCGTGTTCGAGACCTTTCTCGCCGAGTACCGCGCCGGGCGCACGCCAAATCCGGACGTGCTGTGCAACCGCGAGATCAAGTTCAAGACCTTCATCGAGCACGCCGCGGACCTCGGCGCACAGCGCATCGCGACCGGACACTACGCCCAGGTCGATGCTGTCGATGGCCGCTACCGCCTGTTGCGCGGCGCCGACCCGAACAAGGACCAGAGCTATTTCCTGCACCTGATCGGCCAGCACGCGCTGTCGCGCACGCTGTTTCCGATCGGTCATCTACCCAAACCCGAGGTGCGTCGCATTGCACGCGAAGCCGGCCTGCCGACCTTCGCCAAGAAGGACTCGACCGGCATCTGCTTCATCGGCGAGCGCCGCTTCCGCGAGTTCCTGTCGCGTTATGTCGCCGCGCAACCAGGTGTGATCGAGACGCCGGAGGGGCAAGCCATTGGCCAGCACCAAGGGGTCTGCTATTACACGATCGGCCAGCGCGAAGGTCTCGGCATCGGCGGCGTGCGCGGCTGTTCCGAAGCGCCGTGGTTCGTGGTCGGCAAAGACCTCGCGCGCAATGTGCTGATCGCAGTCCAGGGAACGGAGCATCCGATGTTGTTTTCCACACGCATCACCGCGCATTCGCCGAGTTGGGTGGCCGGGACCGCCCCGGGCGCCGCGTTCCGCAGCGCGGCCAAGACCCGCTACCGGCAACCTGACCAGGACTGTGCGGTCGAAATGCATGCAGACGGCAGGCTTGCGGTCGTGTTCGACGAGCCGCAGCGGGCAGTCACGTCGGGGCAGTCGGTGGTGTTCTACGACGGGGCCGAGTGCCTTGGCGGAGCCGTCATCGAAGCCACCAACGCTTGCTACGGAGGGCTGGCATGAATCGTGATCGCGAGCAGGTGCTCGCCTTCGCCGCGATGTTCCAGGCGCTCGGCTGCGTGCAGCAACTGGCCGAGACCGGCCGCTACGATACCGAGGACGGTGAAGCGCTGCTCGCTGCGATCTTTGCCATCGACAGCCCCGACGCAGAGTCGCTGTACCCGCCGGCACGCATGCGCAGCGGGCTGAAGCTCGCCGCCCAGCACCTCGACCGCAACCCCGGCGATGCAGTGATGCGCATGGGCATCACCGTGCTGCGTCTGGAACGCAGGCTGATGACCCACGCCAAGCTCGCCGGCGAACTGCGCGAACGCATCGCCGACATCGAGCGAGCGCGCAGCGCCCTCGGCGATCGCCACGAAACCGTGCTCGCCCGACTCTCCGACGCCTACCTGCAGACTGTCAGCAACCTGCAGCCGCGGGTCATGGTGCACGGCGTCCCGCATCTGCTGCAGCAAGAACGCGTCGTCCACCAGATCCGCGCCCTGCTCCTCGCCGCCATCCGCGCCGCCGCCATGTGGCGCCACGTCGGCGGCAGCGGCTGGCGCCCTGTTCTGGCGCCGCCGCAAATGGCTGGTGATGGCGCGGAGTTTGGGGGGCGGCTGAACAGGACTTGGCAACTCATACTGAGACTTGTATGTTTCAGCCATGACACCGAGGGTCAAATGCTTGGAGTTTCGCGGGTCGTCGTTGATCGAGTTGCGCGATTTTCCGCTGGCCGCGCGCAGAAGCGCCGGCCACCAACTGGACCGCCTTCAGCAGGGACTGGTGCCATCTGACTTCAAGCCGATGCCGGACATTGGCCGCGGCGTTGAGGAAATCCGTCTCAACGATGAGTCTGGCGAGTACCGAGTGATCTACATCTGTCGTCTGACCGAAGCCGTGTTCGTGCTGCATTGCTTCCAGAAGAAAGAACAACGCACCCGCAAGACCGATATCGAACTCGCGCGCGCCCGTTATCGCGACCTAATGAAGGAACGCAACCCATGAAAAAGCAACGCTTCACCAGCGTCTGGGACGCGATCGAGGATTCCACGGGCGAAGCCGAGAGCATGAAGCTGCGTTCGTCGTTGATGATCGCGCTGGCCAGGCATATCGAAGCGAGTGGATTGACGCAGGCCAAGGCGGCGGCGTTGCTGGGGGTGACCCAACCGCGGATTTCCGACCTGGTACGCGGCAAGATCCATCTCTTCAGCATTGAGTCCTTGGTCGACATGGCGGCGGCGGCCGGGTTGCAGGTCCGGCTCCGTCTCGTCAAGGCAGCCTGAGGCGGATGCAGGCTCGCAACAACGGACACTAGCCCCGTACGCCAGCGTTTGGCTCGCGGCCGGCTTCTGCGCGATAATTGCGCGCTTTCAGCGTTGGAACATCTCGACGCCCTCCCCCGCAACTTTCTGTTCCGCAAAGGAAACATCATGCGCGATACGTTCTCGGTGCTCGACACGCTGCGCCTCGGCGACAAGAACTACCGTTTCTACTCTCTGGCGAAATTCGGGCAGAAGCACGACATCAAGCGCCTGCCGTATTCGATGAAGATCGTGCTCGAGAACCTGCTGCGTTTCGAGGACGGGCTCAACATCACGATGAAGGAGGTCGAGGCGGTCGCGAACTGGGACGCGAAGGCGGAACCGGACACCGAGATCAGCTTCATGCCGGCACGCGTGGTGCTGCAGGACTTCACCGGCGTGCCTTGCGTCGTCGACCTTGCCGCGATGCGCGACGCGGTGACCAAGCTCGGTGGCAAACCCGAACAGATCAACCCGCTGATCCCGTCCGAACTGGTCATCGATCATTCGGTGCAGGTCGACAAGTTCGGCACCAGGACCGCGGTCGATGAAAACGTCGAAATCGAATTCGGCCGCAACGGCGAACGTTATTCCTTCCTGCGTTGGGGCCAGAAGGCGTTCCGCAACTTCAAGGTAGTGCCGCCGCGCACCGGCATCGTGCATCAGGTTAACCTGGAGCACCTGGCGCGCGTGGTCATGACCAAGGAAGAACACGGCGAAACCTTCGCGTTCCCGGACACCGTCTACGGCACCGACTCGCACACGACGATGATCAACGGCATCGGTGTGCTTGGCTGGGGCGTCGGTGGCATCGAGGCGGAAGCGGCGATGCTCGGCCAACCTTCATCGATGCTGATCCCGCAGGTCGTGGGATTCAAGCTCAGCGGCAAGCTGCCGGAAGGCGCGACCGCGACCGACCTGGTGCTGACCGTCACCCAGATGCTGCGCAAGCAGGGCGTGGTCGGCAAGTTCGTCGAGTTCTTCGGCCCGGGGCTCGATCATCTCGCGCTCGCCGATCGCGCGACGATCGCGAACATGGCCCCGGAATACGGCGCCACCTGCGGCATCTTCCCGGTCGACGGTGAAGCGCTGAACTACCTGCGTCTGTCCGGTCGCAGCGAAGACCAGATCGCCCTGGTCGAGGCCTATGCCAAGGCCCAGGGCATGTGGCGCGACGCCAATGCGCCCGACGCCGACTACAGTGCCGTGCTCGAACTCGACATGGCCTCGGTCAAGCCGTCGCTCGCCGGACCAAAGCGTCCGCAGGACCGCGTGCTGCTCGAAGGCGTGCAGCAGAACTTCCGCGACAATCTCAAGCCGATGGCCGATGCACGCGTCGGCAAGTCGAAGGCGGCCACCCCGGGTTCGGCCAACGTGAACGGCGAATACGAACTCAAGGATGGCGCAGTGGTGATCGCGGCGATCACCTCCTGCACCAACACCTCGAATCCGGCGGTGATGCTCGGCGCTGGCCTGCTGGCGCAGAAGGCAGTCGCCAAGGGCCTGAAGGTGAAGCCGTGGGTGAAGCCTTCGCTTGGCCCGGGCTCGCTGGTGGTCACCGACTATCTGAAAAAGGCCGGCGTGATCGAGGCGCTGGAAGCACTGAAATTCAACGTTGTCGGCTACGGCTGCACCACTTGCATCGGCAACTCGGGACCGCTGCCGCCGGAAGTCAGCAAGGGCATTGCCGACGGTGACCTCGTGGTCGCTTCGGTGCTCTCGGGCAATCGCAACTTCGAAGGCCGCGTGCATTCGGAAGTGAAGATGAATTACCTCGCGTCGCCGCCGCTGGTCGTCGCCTATGCGATTGCCGGCACCGTCGACATCGACCTCAGCAAGGACGCGCTCGGCACCGACCAGAACGGACAACCGGTCTATCTGCGCGACATCTGGCCGAGCAACAAGGAGATCTCGGACGCGATCCTCGCCACCATCGGTCCGGACATGTTCCACAAGAACTACGCCGACGTGTTCAAGGGCGATGCCCGCTGGAACGCGGTGCAGAGCCCGGAGGGCGATCGTTACGTCTGGGACGAGTCGACCTACATCAAGCACCCGCCGTACTTCGAAGGCATGACCATGAATGTCGGCAAGATCCACGACATCCATGGCGCGCGCGTGCTCGGCGTGTTCGGCGACTCGATCACCACCGACCACATTTCGCCCGCGGGCGACATCAAGGCGACGTCGCCGGCCGGTGCGTTCCTGCAGAGCCGTGGCGTGGTCAAGGCCGACTTCAACTCCTATGGCGCACGTCGCGGCAACGACGACGTGATGGTTCGCGGCACGTTCGCCAACATCCGCATCAAGAACCTGATGCTCGGTGGCGAAGAAGGCGGCAACACCGTCCACGCGCCAAGCGGCGACAAGCTGTCGATCTACGACGCCGCCATGCGCTACAAGAAGGATGGCACCTCGCTGATCGTCATCGCCGGCAAGGAGTACGGCACCGGCTCCTCGCGCGACTGGGCCGCCAAGGGCACGATGCTGCTCGGCGTCAAGGCGGTCATCGCCGAGAGCTTCGAGCGCATCCACCGCTCGAACCTGGTCGGCATGGGCGTACTGCCGCTGCAGTTCATGGACGGCCAGAACGCGCAGACCATCGGCCTCAGCGGCAAGGAGACCTTCGAGATCGCCGGCCTGCACGACGGCGCCGCCAAGGAGATCGGCGTCATCGCCCGCGGCGACGGCGAAGACAAGCAGTTCCGCGTCAAGGTGCTGCTGCTGACGCCCAAGGAAGTCGAGTTCTACCGCCACGGCGGCCTGCTCCACTACGTCCTGCGCCAGCTCGCGAAAGCCGCGTAGGCCGCCCCGTCCGAGACCACAGGAAGGCCGCCGCAAGGCGGCCTTTTTGCTGGAGGAGCGATCTTGGTTACAATGCGTGACGCAAACCACCCTGCCCAACCCAAAAGGAATTGTCGATGCGTCAATCCCGCTTCCGGCCCCTGCTGCTGTCGAGCTTCGCGTTGGCCTTTGCGGCCGCGGTCGGCGCCACCGGCTCCGTCCCGCCTGCTGCCGTGTCCCCCGAGGACCTGGCGCTGACCATCCATGCCGAGGACAACGACGCCACGCGCGCCGCCGCCGCGCGAATCCTGGCCGCCGCGGAGGGCGGCAATTCGTACGCGATGTATGACCTCGGTTCCCTGCAGCGCCAGTCCAGGCGCAAGGGCGCAGCGGTTGCGCCCTATGATTTGGAGCGCTCGATCACCTGGCTGACCCAAGCGTTTGAACGTGGACGCGTCACCGCCGCCTACAAGCTCTCGCTCGCCCATGCCGATTCTGGAAACCCGCTCGAGGCCATGGCCTGGGCGCAGGTGTTCTCGTACTACCGCCGAGAAGACACCAAGACGGCCGGACCGGACGATCAACTGGTCGCGGCCCTGCTCAAGGATGCCTACGCGCGACTCGATCGAGGACAAGAAGCCGGCATCCGTGAGCGCACCATCGCGCTGCTCGAGACCCACGGTCCGGCCTTCGAAGCCAACCGGGCGCACCCGGAACCGCGTCACGTGGATTGGGCCGTGGGAGCTGACCAATGCGAGTTCCTGCGCCCGATGAACGGCAGCTGGGTCACCGCGCGCACCGAGACCACGGGCCTGGTCGAGTTCCTGGTCGCGATCAAGCCCGGCGGTGGCGCCGCAGAAGTGGTGGCGCTCGACTCCGCGCCCGAATCCATGCACGAACGCGAATTGCGAGCGCTGGCCCAGCGTGTGCACTGTTCAACACCATCGGACCAGACCCGCTATCTCTTCCAGGACTTCACATTCCGGGCCGGACCGCGACTGAAACTCGCAGAAAACTGAGCCGGGACGATTCCCCACGCAATTCTTCAAGGCCGCCGCGAGGCGGCCTTTTTGCTGGACGCGTCTGGCAGAATCGCGCTCATGTCGCGACGCGTGCTGTGGGTGGCCATCGGGGTGTTGGCGCTGGTCCAGGGCTGGGATGCGTGGACGCACCGGGCATTGCCGCGACCGGCGGGGGTGCTGGTGGCGAGCGAACCGCTGCAACGCGAGCTGGACCGAGCGCAGCCGTTGCTGCGCGATGCGTTCACGTTGACGCCGCTGGCCACGTTCGAGTTCGAAGCGCGGGTGCTGCTGGTGTCGCGCTATCGCTTCGATGAAGAGTCGGCGCTGTCACCGCTGGATCTGGGCATCGGCTGGGGGCGGATGTCCGACACCGCAGTGATCGAGCAACTCGGGCTGCAGCAGTCGGTGCGTTTCCTGACCTGGCGGTGGCGCGATGCGCCGCCGATCCCCGAGGCGGAAATCACGCGCTCGGCGGCGAACATCCATGTCATCCCCGCGAACAGCGTCGTCGAACGCCAGATCGCGGCGCTGCGCCCGGGGCAGATCGTGGCGGCGAAAGGTGTGCTCGTTGAAGCAACGCGCGACGACGGCTGGCGCTGGCGCAGTTCGCTCAGCCGCGACGATGGCGGCAACGGCGCCTGCGAACTGATGTACGTTGAATCCATTTCGATCAAGGACTGAAGCCGGATGCTGGATCTCGTGCTGCGCTACGGCGCGACTTTCACCCTGCACGCGCTGCTCGGCGCCGGCGCGGTTGTGCTCGGTACCTGGCTGCTGTATCGGCTCGGGCGCGCGCTCGGCTGGAACGAGCATGGCGAACGCGGGCCGCGCTGGCTGGCCGCGCTGTTTCGCGTCTGCGGCTTCGTCGTGCTGCTGATCGCAGTACTGGTCACCGGCCTGCAGACCGGGACCATCCACGCACTGGCGCGCGCGGTCGAGGAAGGCTCGCAGGAGCTCGTGCTGGGCGTCGCGCTCGAAGTCGGCAAACCCCTTGGCGTCAGCTCGCCCGACCAAAAGCTCTCGCTCGCCGACGCCGAACGCCTGCTCGCGCAGTGGGCACCGGAACTGCTCAAACGCAGCCGCGACAAGGTCGCAGCCAATGCGCTTTGGCAACGCGCCGAGCAGTACTGGACGAACACGCCGGGCCTGTTGCGCGACTGGCTCGCGAGCAAGGGACCGCGTACCGAAACCACGCCACGCGAACTGGTGCGTTACGCCTGGCGCAACGGCGCCGCGCCGATGGTGGCCGCGGCCAAGTGGCAGGCGTTGCTGTTCGCCTACGGGGTCGCGTTGCTGATGGTCGCCACGGTCGCGCTGATCGAGTGGATGTGGCTGGCGTACACGCGCGGTGGGGGCAAGGTTGGGGGGTGATTTCTCTTGGCCCCTGGTACCCCCGCCCAAGAGCATTCGGGCCACGAGTGGCCCTCCTACAGGGTGGCGTCACCGCCAATCGGCGCGGAAGCACACCCAACCGCCGTCTTCGATGCGCCAGTGCGATTCGATGTCGAACTGGCGGCCGCTGTCCGGCAACCAGCGGCCGCCGGTGGCCAGCGCGCGGAACTTCACGGTGGCGCGGCCCTTGAACAGCTTCACTTCCAGCGGACCAGGCAGTACCGCGATGTTCTCGTGACGCAGGGTCTGTGCAACCAGCAATGCGCGCAACTGGCGCTGATCGACGCCGGCTTGCTGGCCGATAAAATCTTCGGCGACGTGTTCCATGAATTCGCCCGCTTCGTCGGATTCGAGTGCCGACTCCATCGCCGCGATGGTGTCGCGCAACTTCTGTTCGTCCGGTGCACGCGCGCAGCCGCCACCGAACAACAAGAACAGGAGCAACAGGCCTTGCGTTCTCTTCGCGATCGTCATGATGCGAAGCGTCGCACAGTTGAATGGCGCCGTAACCGGGCAGCGGGCAAATCCCGGGCATGCCGGCCTTGATGCGGTCGCGCCGCGTGGCACAGATAGACTGGGCCGTCCATGTCGCCCCCACCGCGCCGCAATCCGCACCTGACTGCCGCCCTGCTGATGCTCTGCAGCGCCGTGCTGTTCGCGCTGATGGCGGTCGCGATCCGCCTCGCTTCGCACACGCTGCATACCTTCGAGGTGGCGTTCTTTCGCAACTTCTTCGGCCTGGTCGCGACGCTGCCGCTGCTCTACCGCCACGGTCCGGGTCTGCTGCGCACGCAGCACCTGCCGCGTTACCTGCTGCGCTGCCTGATCGGCGTGATCGGCATGTTCTGCGGCTTCTGGGCGATCGGGCACCTGCCACTGGCGCAGGCGGTGGCGCTATCGTACTCGTCGCCGATCTTCGTCGTCATCGCCGCGGTACTGTTCCTCGGCGAGCGCGTGCACGCGCGGCGCTGGAGCGCGGTCGCGATCGGTTTCGTCGGGGTTCTGGTAATCACGCGACCGGGCTCGGCGGACTTCAGCCTGGGCATGCTGGTCGCGGTCGCCTCTGCATTCCTGACCGGCCTGGTCTCGATCCAGATCAAGCAGCTTTCCGCACTCGAACCGGCGGACCGTATCGTCTTCTTCACCACCCTGATCTGGGTGCCGATGTCGCTGTTGCCGGCGCTGTGGGTCTGGCAGTGGCCGGTCGGCATCGCCTGGCTATGGGTGATCGCCGCCGGGTTCTTCGGTACCGGCGGGCACATGCTGTGGACGCGCGCGCTCAAGCTCGGCGACGTCTCGGCACTGACCCCGATCAGCTTCACGCAGCTGCCGGTGGTCGCGATCGCCGGCTGGCTGCTGTTCGATGAACGCGTCGACCGCTGGACGCTGATCGGTGCCGCGATCATTCTGGTTTCCAGCGCCTACATCGCGCACCGCGAGGCGCAACTCGCACGCCGCCACGCCACGCGCGAGCCACTCAAGTCGGTGGAACCGGCGACCTGAGCGGCACATCGCGACTGCGCGTATCATTCCCTCACAATTTTGCGAGGTGTGCCATGCGTGCTCTGATCTTCCTGCTGGGCCTCGTTGCCGCCCTCTCCTGCAACGCCCAGGGCGTGATCTGGCCCGCAGCCAGTGCGCCCTGCAACGGCACGCTGCAGGCCTGCGTCGATGCGCAACCGGCGAACTTCACCGTCGAGATCGCCGCCGACAACCCGGCCAGCATCGGCGGCAATGGCAGCGGCGGGGACTTGTACCTGCCGCGCTCGATCACCCTGGTCGCTGCCAGCGGCTACCACCCGCTGTTTCCCAGCGGCGTCGGCATCCAGAGCGTGATGGGCAGCGCCACCAGTATCGTCATCGATGGCATCCGCCTGCGCAATGGCGGCGTGACGCTGCACTCGGTCACGGCGGCGGCGGTCAGCGTCGATGTGCGCCGGGTCGATATCGAAGACACCAGCGGCAATGCCAACTTCGAGTTCCAGCAGGCCGGCAGCGGCAGCTACAGCCTGCGCTTCGAGAACAATCACTATCGCCGCCGCGGCGGCACCGCGAACCCGCTCTTCATCGGCAGTTCCGTCGGCACACTGGAAGCGGATGTCCGCTTCAACCACTTCGAGGTGCCCGATGACAGCACCTCGGCCTATGGCGTCCTCGGCTTGGTAACCCAGTCCGCCAAGCTCGACCTTGACCTCGTCGGCAACCGCGTGTTCGGCTCGTTTACCTACGGCGCGCTCTGCGGCGTGATCGGTTCCGGCGCCACAGCGACTTCCGTGCTGACGATGCGCGCCTTCAGCAACGTGGTCACGCCCTCGGCACATCGGGTCGGCACCGGCATCTGCGCTTTCGGCGGCGAAGGCGCGATGTCCGCCTACCTGGTCAACAACACGCTGACCGATCTCTCGCTCGGCGCCTATCTCGGCGTGCGTCCGTTCTCGACGCCGCTGACCACGCAAGCGATCGGCGGCTATGTGTTCAACAACCTGATCGGCTACGGCCTGCAGGCGGTGTACCAGCAGGCGCTGGCCAGCGGCGTCACCAACGGCTTCAACCTGCTGAACGGCAACGCCGGCTTCGGCACCGGCTTCACCCCGGCCGGCGCCTCCACCATCACTGCCGACCCGAAGCTGATCTCGCGCGAGCGCCCCTACCTCGCGAGCGATTCGCCTGCGCGCAATGCGGGTGACGGCTTCGCCCTGATCTTCGCCCCGGGCGTGGCATTGCCATTCCTCGACGCCGACGGATTCCGCCGCGTGAAGGAAATTGCGGTCGATATCGGCGCTTACGAGTTTGGCGACGCCTGGTTCCGCGCTGCGGCACCCGCCATTCCGAGCGGCAACAACTGGTTCGACCTCAGCCACCCCTCGATCATTGGCGCCGCCAGCGCGCGACTGCAGGCCACGGCCAACCACTCGATCGCGGGCGGCTCACTGCTCGCTCCTTTCGGAGTCTTCCAGTCCGGCGCACCGGCGACCTGGTCGGTGTACGCCGAGAACCCACTGACACCGATGCCAGCCAACGCTGGCTTCAACCTGTTCGAGCCCGCCACCGGCGGCGGCCGCTTCCTGCACACCCTGTCGAGCAGCACTGCTTCCAGCCAACTCAACGACAGCAGCGTCAACGGCAATCCCAACGCGATGGTGTTCGTGACCCACAACTGGAATCCGGCGGGCGGCGCCGGCGTCTACAACAATCACCCGACCGGGGTGTACACCTACGCCGACAACAACTGGTACGTGCAGAGCGGCGACGGTTTCTCGATGCCGAACGGCGCCGCGTTCAATGTCTACACCCAGGAACCGAGCCCGTCGGTGTTTCGCGCCTACGCCAGCGGCGCCAGCATCTTCGGTGGCACCTCGATGTTCATTGACGCCGCCGCCATCAATGTCGCCTGCGCCATCGTCCTGGTCACGCCCTGGACCGGGAGCAGCGACAACCGCAACTACGACCTCTACCAGCACCCGAGCGGCCAGTGGAGCGTCTACTCGCCCGGCGGCATCCCCGACGGCACCCAGTTCAACGTGATGTACTCGCCACGGCAGATCTTCGAATGCTCGGGTCCGCTGTTCCGCAATGGCTTTGAGTGACTGCGACGGCGACTGAAGTCTACGGCTGTGCGATTTCTGCTGCTGAAGGACGCGCGGAAGTATGCGCGCTGAATCTAGGTGTTCGAGGAACGGAACCGCGTCACGACGTAGTCCTCGATGATGGCGACGAAGTCCTCGGCGATGTGTTCGCCGCGCAGGGTATGCGCCTTCTCGCCGTCGATGAACACCGGAGCGATGGGGGCTTCGCCGGTGCCGGGCAGCGAGATGCCGATGTGCGCATGCTTGGATTCGCCGGGGCCGTTGACGATGCAGCCCATCACCGCCAGCGTCAGGTTTTCGACGCCGGGGTGGCGCAGTTTCCACTCCGGCATGCGCGCGCGCACGTGGTCCTGCACGGTCTTGGCCAGTTCCTGGAAGAAGCTGCTGGTGGTGCGACCGCAACCGGGGCAGGCGGTGACCAGCGGCGTGAACGCGCGCAGGCCCATGGTCTGCAGCAGCTCCTGCGCGACGATCACTTCGCGCGTGCGCGATTCGCCCGGCTCTGGCGTCAGCGAGATGCGGATGGTGTCGCCGATTCCTTCCTGCAGCAGTACCGCCAGCGCGGCGGTGGAGGCGACGATGCCCTTCGAGCCGATGCCGGCTTCGGTCAGGCCGAGGTGCAGCGCATGATCGCAGCGCGCCGCAAGCGACCGATAGACCGCGATCAGGTCCTGCACGCCGCTGACCTTGCAGCTGAGCACGATGTGGTCGCGCCCGAGACCGAGCGCCTCGGCCTGCGCCGCGGATTCGAGCGCCGACACGATCAGCGCCTCGCGCATCACCGTGGTCGCGTCCCAGGGTTCGGCACGTGCGGCGTTTTCGTCCATCATCCGCGCCAGCACGCCCTGATCGAGCGAACCCCAGTTGACGCCGATGCGCACCGCCTTGCCCAAGCGCGCGGCGAGTTCGACGATCGATGCGAACTGCGCATCCTTCTTGCGCCCGAAGCCGACGTTGCCCGGATTGATGCGGAACTTGGCCAGCGCCTCGGCGCAGGCCGGTTCGTCGGACAGCAGCTGGTGGCCGTTGTAGTGGAAGTCGCCGACGATCGGCACCGCGACACCCATCATCGCCAAACGGTCGCGGATGCGCGGCACCGCGGCTGCGGCTTCAGCGTTGTTGACGGTGACGCGCACCAGCTCCGAACCGGCACGCCACAGTTCGCCGATCTGCTGCGTGGTCGCGTTGATGTTGGCGGTGTCGGTGTTGGTCATTGACTGCACGACGACCGGTGCGTTGCCGCCGACGACCACGCTTCCGACGCGCACGGGTACGGAGCGCCGGCGCGGAAGCGGCGCGGAATGCGGAATGGACTCGTTCATGCGACGCTATTTTCCGGGGTTTTCGTCCGCTGCGCGACCCGCAGGTAAGCGCCGGTATGTTCGAGCAGGTCGATGTCGGCGATCACCTGTACACGCGGCTCGCGGGTTTCGGCGTAGCGCTCCGGGCGCATCGACACCTCGATGCGCGCAAAGCTGCGCTCGCCAATGCTCGGCGCCAGGAAACTGCCGCTCCCGTTGCCCGGATGCAGCGGCTCCAGTTCGATCGCACGCACTGGAGTTTTGAAACTGCTGCCGCTCTCCGAGATGCGCAACGCCGCCGGCTCGGCTTGACGCGCGAGCAATTCGACCCCCGCATCGACCTGGCCGTCCAGGCCAAAGCGCAGCCAACGGATCACGCCGATCATCCATTCGCGCTCGGCTGCATCCTCGTCGTCGGGCACTGCCAGGCCGACCAGTTCGCCGATGCGCGCCTTGGCGCCGCTCTCGGTGCTCCACTGCAGGCGGTAGCCGCCGAGGCCCTGGTCAAGCACGCGCGCGCGCGTCGGCAGCGCCCGCGCCGACTCATGACCACTGCCCTGCGCCCAGGACGCGGTCTTGTCGCGTTCGCTCAGGCTGATGCCGGGACCGCGCAGTTCGCGCACGAAGTTCTCGAAGTCGAGTTGCCCGCTCAAATGGAAGTGGATGGAATGCAGTCCGATCAGCGTCTCCAGTTCGTGCCCGGCCGACAGGCGCGAGTGGTTGCGGTCGAACTGCGGTCTCCAGGCCGACATCAGGCGTCGGACCAGATCCGGTGAAACCGAGGTCTTGGTCCCGCCCTTGAGGCCGAAGCTGATCGGCCCGCCCATCGTTCCAGCCAGCGACAGTTCGCGCTCCAGATATTCCTGCGCGCGCGCCGGCGAGAACGATACGCGATGCGCGCCCGCAGCATGGCGCTCTTCGGGGGTGTAGCCGGGACCGCGGTCTTCGTCCTGCGCGACGTCGAAATCGCTGGCACCGCCGGCGGTCGAGAGGTCGCAGTAGGCGGCCCAGGGTCGCATGACTTCATGTGCGTCGGCCATCTCCCGCTGCGACAGCCGATAGGGATTGCTGATCGCTGCCAGCAGCAGGTGCGCGTAGCACTGCTTCGGGCTGATCGCGGCCTTGCCGAGCAGCGGATCGCTCGAGACCTTGTCCGCGATGCCGATGGCATCGGCAAACCGGAATACGTCATGCGCGGCCCGCCACATGCCTGGCGCTGGCACCAAGTAAAGCAGGTAGCCGCGCAACATCGATTCGGCGGCATGACTGATTGCGCGCGCAGCGGCGAGTGCGGCCGCGCCGCCCTTGAGGAAGGGCAGCTTGCCCTCCGGAATGCAGAGATCGTGCAGCACCATGCGGTAGCCGATCGCCAGCAACTCGTGAAACTCCCGCGACTGCATCCCCAACTGTTGTTTGGATTGCGGCAACGGGAAAGAGGAACCGATCACCTGCCGGTCCGCCTGTGCGACCAACTGTGCTGCCGGCGAACGCATCAGTTCAAGCGCGTGCATGCGCGCCGCGGCGTCCAGGCGCACGGCATTGATTTCGCGCATGCCTTGCAGCAAATCCCGAGAAGCCAGGAGCGGATTGGCCAGCGGCAAGGCTGCCACCCACTGTGTGACTCCTCTGGAATCGGTCGGCATCGAACCCCGTGACGACGTGGCGCGCTCCGGAAATCCATTTGCCAGCCGCTGATGCAATTCGCTCATGGCGCGCCTCCCTTGTTGCGATCATTGTATGCGTCGCGAACGCCGTTGGCAGCCTCTCACCCGCAAGATTCGCAACGGAATGTGGCGGAGCTTGCAAGTCGCGCAAACCCCTGCGCGACCGCATCCATGACGCGACTCACAGTTTGCGCATTCCGCGAAAGCCGACGTCAAACGCTGCGAGTCGCCGGCCATGAGCACACGCACGCAGAACTGCGCGACTCAACGCCGCGTGCCGATCTCCACCCAGCGTTCCTCGGCGCGACCATGGTCGTCGACCACGCGCAACCGGTAGCGACCGACGCTGCGCGGCCGCCATTCGAGCTTTGCCGCGGCATCCGCGCTGCCGATCAGGGCATCGTCGGCGAACCAGAACAGCGTGCGCACGTCGGCGTCGACCGTGGCCTGCAGCACCAGCGCCTGGCGCTCGCCGGGATCGGGCGCGAGCAGATAGGTGGCGTCGCGGCGCGGCGACAGGATCAACGGCGCACTGCCCTCGCCCTGCATGCCCATGCGGCAGTGCGCGTCGCTCGGCGGCTGCGCGCGCGCAAGCCCGGCCTGGCGGAACACATCGGCGAGATCGCTCGGCCAGTACTCGAACACCACGCGCCGCGTCGGCACGTTTGCATCCGGCGCGCACAGCACCTTGCCGCTGCGCGCATCGAGCAGCAGTTCGCGATGCAGGGTGCTGAGCCTGATCGGCGACTTGCCGGGAATGAACCAGGTCTGCGAGCGGCTCGGGCAATGCACATTGGGCAGGTCGCCACTGGCGGTGCAGACCTCGACGCGCGCCAGGTTCAGCGGCCAGCGTCGCGGCGGCTCGCGCAAGTGCGGATCATCCGCGGCGATGGAGTCGATGATGCGGAAGAACAGCGGCGCCGCCGCCTCGATGCCGATCAGCGCCGGCTCGGGGCGGTTGTCGAAGTTGCCGAGCCACACGATCAGCACATAGGGCCCGTAGATGCCGGCGGTCCAGGCATCATGGAAGCCCCACGAGGTGCCGGTCTTCCACGCCAGCGGCAGTGGCGTGCGACCGCCGTCCGGGCGCGGATTCTGGCTCAGCATGTCGCGCACCATGAAGCTGGCCTCCGCACTCAGCAGCGCGGCGCCGTTCTCCTCGCGATCGTCCGCGCGCTGGCGCAGCGAGCGCATCACGCCGTCGTTCGACAACATCGCATACAGCCGCGCCAGTTCAACCATGCGGATCTCGCCGCCGCCGAGCACCAGCGCCAGCCCGTAGTGCTGCTCGCTGGCCAGTTCGCGCACGCCGGCGCGCTTGAGGAACTGGTAGAGATTGGGCTGGCTGAGTCGCGATGCGACACTGACCGCCGGGATGTTGCGGCTGCGGATCAATGCCTGCGTCGCCGTCACCGGACCGACGAAGCGGCCGTCGAAGTTCTCCGGCGTGAAGCTGCCGAAGGCGGTCGGCACGTCGCGCAGCACCGAGGCCGGGTGCAGCCGTCCCTGTTCGATCGCGAGCGCGTACAGGAATGGCTTCAAGGTCGAACCCGGGCTGCGCCGGGCCAGCGTGCCATCGACCTGGCCGTGGATCGTGGCATCGGCGAAATTGCGCGAGCCGACCAGCGCACGCACGCCCATGTCGCGGGTATCGACCAGGATCGCGGCGGCGTTGCGCAGGCCGCGATCGGAATGCGCGACCAGATACGACTCGATGCGGTCTTCGAGGATCGCCTGCAGCCGCGGATCGAGCGTGCTGTCGATGCGCGTCATCGGCGCCCCGCGCAGGCGCGCATCCGCCAGCACCTGCGCGGCGAAATGCGGGGCTCGGTTCGGCAGCTGCGACGCGCGTCGCAACCGCACCGGGGCGTCGACCAGCGCCTGCCAGCGCGCATCCTGCGGATGCCGCCGCAGCCATTGCCGGAACAGGTGTGCACGCGCCGCGCGCAGTGCCGCGTCCAGGCATTCGCCCCTCGCGTCGCAGCGCAGGCGCGGGCGCTGTGGCAACACCGCCAGCGTCAGGATCTCCGGCAGGTTCAACTTCGCCGCCGGCTTGCCGAAGTAGATCCAGCTCGCGGCGCCGACTCCCTCGATGTTGCCGCCGTAGGGCGCGTAGTTCAGATACGCCGCGAGCACCTCGTGCTTCGGATGACGAGCGCTGAGCCACAGCGCCGAACCGATCTGGCGCAGCTTTCCGCCGATGCTGCGGGTGTCGGCGCGGTCGCGCAGGCGCACCAGCTGCATGGTCAGCGTCGAACCGCCGGAACGGTCGCCGCCGCCGCTGATCTCGCGCCAGGCACCGCGCACCAGGCTGAACGGATTGACCCCGGGATGCCAGTCGAACCAGCGATCCTCCTTGAGCTGCACCGCTTCGACCAGCGCCGGCGGCATCTGCGCCAGCGGCAGCCACAGCCGATAGCGCTCGTCGCTGGCGAGTGCGAGCTTGAGCAGCGAACCATCGGCCGCGTGCACCGCCACCGACTGCGGCCGCATGCGCGCAAGCGGCGTGTGCGCCTGTTGCCGGATCGCCCACAGCGCCAGTGCGCACAGACCGCAGACCAGCATCGCGCGCCCGACAAAGCGCACGATGCAACGCATCAGTGCGGCTCCACCGTGATGCTCGCGCCTCCAGCGCCGATGTAGCTGACGCGACGGTCATACATGCCGGCGGCGTGCAGCGGCGGAATCGCGAAGGTGCCGGCCGCGGTCGCCTTCAGCCGATAGATGAACTTCTGCGCGCTGCCGCCGACGGTCGCGTACAGCACGATGCGGTCCTCGCGCAGGTCGAGGTAGGCAAGCCCGAGGTCGCTGCCCGGACGCGCCACGCGCGCGGCAACATCGACCGCCACGGTTTCGTCTTCGCTGCTGCGCGACTGCTCGACCAGCTCGAATCCGCCCGGCAACAGTTCGACGATGGCGACGTTGTACTGGGTGCTGCCATCGGGCGTGCGCAGGCGCAGCTCGACATCGATCTCGTCGCCCTGCGCCATCGTGGTCACGCCACGCTTGGCGCCGTCGATGTACTCGCGCGACAACTCGATGCCATTCATCACCGGCTGCAGCGGCGGCGCACGATCGAAGCCGGTGTCGACCAGTGCGTACCAGGCCGGTCCGGAAACGATGTTGCCGATGCGCACGCCGCGCGCGTCGACGCCGAACGGGCCGCGCTTCCACCAGCCCTGCACGGTGCCGAATGCCGTGGCCTGATCCTTCGCGTCCACTGCCTCCAGCGTGATCGCGGACAACTGGTCCTCGGCGCCGGAGGAGTCCGCGATCTGCGCCAGCGACAACACCGTCATCGCCGAGGACAGGGTATTGGTCATGCCGGCCTCGACCGCACCGACCAGCCGTTCCTGCGCGCTCGGCGGCAGCGCCTTCAGCGTCTTCGGGAAGTGACGCGCGATCAGGTACATGCTGAGCGCGTCCTGGATCGCCGGGTCGTCGTACCAGCCGTTCCACCAGTTCTCCAGCGTGAACGGCGTACGCAGGCGCGCGAGCACGTCCTGCATGCGCTCGTCGGCCGCCTTCGACTGCTTCATCTGCGCGTAGGTCGCGGCGATCAGCGTCGCGGTCACGTCCTTCTTCCAGGTGTCGGCGAAGTTCGTCTCCAGCGCGTCTTCGAGCCCGGCGAGGTAATTCGTGGTCACCTGGCCGCGCCGCGTCAGCACGTAGGTGGCCAGCGCACGCGCGCGCAGTTCGTACAGCTCATGCGTGTCGAGGTCGGCGGCCAGCGTTGCGAGATAGCGCGTGTTGGCCTGCACCAGCTCGTTCGGCACCGCGATGCCGCGCTCGGCGGCCTCGATGAAGAACAGGCCGGCATAGGCGCTGACGAACTCGTCGGCCTCGGGTGTGGCCATCCACAGTCCGAGCCCGCCGGCGCTGTTCTGGCGACTGGCGAGCGTCTGGTACAGCGCGTCGAAGTCGGAATCGCGCGGCGGTGTGGTGAACATCTCCGGATGCTCGCGCGCGATCAGCGCCGGGATCGCCTTGCTGATCAGCTGTTCGCTGCACAGGTGCGGGAAGTCGCCGAGCCAGGCATTCAGGCCGCGCGCCAGCACCAGCGGCGTCTGCGCCACCGCGAGATCGCGCTTGATCAGGTCCGGCCACAGCTTGCGCAGCGGACCGAAACTCTGCGCCTTGCCTTGCACGCGACCCGCCTGCAGGCGTGCGAGATAGGGCGTCAGCGGTCGCACCGACAGCTCCACGCCCCGGGTTGCGGACTTGTCGCCGCTGCTGGCCTGGAACGAGATCGCCTGCGCGCCGAGCTGCTGGCTGGCGCGCACGCGGAACGCCAGCACCGACTCGTTGCCGGGCGCGAGCTTGAGCGTCTGCGGTTTGGCGTCGACCAGTTCAAGACCCTTGCCAACCTCGGCGCGCACCTGCACTTCGGCGCTTGCCGGCTGCACATCGCCGTCCACCGGCGGGAACGCGACGCCGACGCTGGCGATGAACTCGTCACCGGGCGCGACCGCGGTCGGCAGGCTCGGGCTGAGCACGAAGTCGCCACGCACCAGCGCCTCGCCTTGAGCGATGCCGATGCGCTCCTGGTTCACCGCCACCGCCATCAGCCGCAGCTTGCCGTTGAACGAATCGGGCGTAGCGAAACGGAAGGTGTGTTCGCCATCGACCACGGTCAGCCCCGACCAGTACACGCCGGGCTTGTCCGCCTTGCGCTTGAACGGATTGAGATTGCGCGCGAGCGCGGCTTCGCCATCGCCGCCGGGCGCCGCGGCACTCAGGAAGCGGCTGAACTCGGGCAGCATCAGGTCGAGGATCTGCGCGGTATCGACCTGCAGGCTCTTCTTCGCCAGGAAGGTGTCGAGCGGGTCGGCCAGGCGATAGTTCGCGACCTGCAGAATGCCCTCGTCGATCGCGAACACCGCGACCGTGGCGCGGCCTTCGGTCTTGAGCGTGATTGGCAACTCCTGCCCTGGTTTCACCCGCGCCGGCGCACTCAGCGCCAAGACCTGCCGATGTGCGGCGCGATCGACGCGGAACGGCACCACGCCATAGCTGAGCGGGCTCATGAACACTTCCGCCGACTGCGGGTCGCGCAGGAACTGGACGTTGACATAGGCATTGCCGGAAACGTCGGCGGGCACGCGGATGCGCTGCACCGAAGAAAGCGTGTCGGCCTGGAACCACTGGTGCGCGTAGACGCGGTCGCGCTCGATGGTGATCAGGCCGCTGCCGGTGTAGGGCGCGACCACGCTGATCTCGATCTCGTCGCCGTTGCGATATTCGTCGGCGTCGAGCTTGAGCGCGAGCTCGGCGTTGCGATCGAGCGAGCGCGTGACGTTGCCATCGCCGGCGACGGTGTACGCAATCGAGTTCAGCGTGTTGCCGTCACGGTCGCGCACGAAGAACACGAAGCTGCCGGGATTGGCCGTCGGCAGCGCCACCATCGCTTCGCCCTTGGGCAAGGCGATCGGCGCGGCCTGCACCGGCAGTTCCTTCAGCACCGACTGGTAGCGGTACAGGCCCGAGGACTGGCGCGTCAGCACCGACACGTAGCGGCGTTCGATGACCACGCCACTCAGCCCTTCGGCTGCGGTCGGGCGACCGTTGCCGGCGAGCGCGAGCACGTCGAGCTCACGCTTGGTGTTGCGCTTCACGTAGCCGAGCGCATCGACGCTGCGCAGGCCGATCAGGTAGGGCTGGCGCGACACCAGGCTCTGCACCGTGGTAGTCACCGAGCGTCCGCCATCGGCCTCGAACACTTCGCTCAGCAGGTTCATGCTGAAGGTCGGCGCCGACACGTTGCGCAGGCCAAGATCGAAGCTGGCCTGGCCTTTCTCGTCGGTCTCCTGTTCGCCGAGTTCGAGCTCCTGCGCGCCGCTGTCGTTGCGCTGGTCGAAGAACACGTAGTCGGGATAGCGCGCGAAGCTCGGCACCGTCGGCGTCAGCCAGAGCTTGCTGGTGGCACGTCGATGCTGCGCCGGCGTACCGATCAGATTGTCGGCCTGCAGCTGCACCGCGAGTTCGTCCGGATGCACCCAACCTTCCGGCGAACTGCTCGACAGCGTTGCCTTCAACTTCATGCGGTCGGGCAGGAACTCCTTGACGCGAATCTGCGTCTGGCTGATCGGGTAGTAACGCGGCTCGCGCTCCGGATGCTCCTCGATGCGCTCCAGCACGATCGTCCAGACCCCGGTCGGCGCGACTTCGCCGATGGCGATGTCGAGTTCCATGAAGCCGTTGTCGTCGAGCGCGTAACGCTGCGTCTTGACCATGCCACCGCGGGCGTCGACGACGCTGGCGCGCAGCGGCAACCCCGGCGTCAGCGCCCGCCAGTCGGCGCTGCGCACGATCATGCCGACATGCGCGCTATCACCGGGGCGGTACATGCCGCGATCGGAGAACAGGTGCGCGCGCAACGCCGCGCCGGAGTTCGATTCGGACTCGCCGCCGATGTCGAAGCGCGAGTAGTCGAGCCGGCGCTCGCCGTCATTCAGCGGCAGGAAGGTGGCGTCGTCGCCGCTCTCGGCCAGCAGCAGCACCGGCGCCTGTTCGTTGCGGAAGTCGCCGATGTCGGGAATGAGCGCGTGCCCGCTCGCATCCGCCGCGGCACTGACCAGGGTGCTGCCGTTGCGCGCGATCACGCTGACTTTCGCGTTCGCGGCCGCCGTGCCGGCGAGCAGCTGCTGCACATAGACATCGCGGCCGCGATCGAGCGAACGCTTGGCGATCATGCCGAGATCGGTCAGCACCACCATGCGCTGGTCGCTGAGCTGGCTGCTGTCTTCCTCCGACTCGTCGTAGTAGTCGTAGTCGTAGCTGTCCTCGAATTGTTCCGGCGGTTTGGAACCGAGCCTCTCGCCACTTTGAATCTCGCGCACGCTGAGCAGGAACACGCCCTTGGCGGCATCGCTCCAGTGTTTGCCGAGATCGACGCCTTCGTAGTGCACTTCGCCCGCCGCCATCTCCGGAACCAGGATGCGCTCGCGGAAGCGTTCGCTCAGATCGTCCGCGGTCATTTCGCCGAGCTTCGGCGATTTCATGCCGGAGCGATTGAACTGCACCAGGTGATGCAGTTCGTCGAGCGGCACCCTCGCAACTGTCAATTCCACCTCGCGCACATTGCGCAGCGCCAGCGTCACCCGCTGTTCGCCGCGCAATGACAGCAACGCGCCGTCGCCGACGAATCGCACCAGTTTCGGGTAGTCGGGCGCGGGGACTACGTTGGCGTAGTCCTTGCCGGAGCGGAAACCGCCGAACGAGGTCAGGCCCTTCTTCGCCCGCACGTACAGGCGCCGCCCGGGCGCGACCTGGAAGCGGAAGCTGTGCGCACCGGCGACGTCGCGCTCGCCCGCGACCAGCGTCAACGCCACCGGCGTGGCGCTGGCGAGCAATGCCTCGGACACTTCGCCCAGGTCCCATTGGTAGGGCAGATACTCGCCGTAGCGCTTTTGGTTGCGCTTCATTTCCGGATGCAGCTTCGGCAACAGCACCGCGTCGAGCACATCGGCCAGATCGGCATCACGCACGTCCTGGTTCATCTCGATCAGCAGCATCTGTTCGGGCGTGCCGGCGGCATTGTCGACGATGAACGCGCTGGCGCTGGACACCGCCAGGCTGAAGCGCGCCGGCAGATCGACCGTGCCGTTGACGGCAGCGGTGGTGCCGACACCACCGAGCATCGACTGCACGCCTTCGGCGATGG
Source organism: Lysobacterales bacterium (assembly GCA_016703225.1). Lineage (NCBI taxonomy): Bacteria > Pseudomonadati > Pseudomonadota > Gammaproteobacteria > Lysobacterales > Lysobacterales bacterium. The sequence continues at coordinate 54,055 of JADJCM010000010.1, read as the reverse complement.
TCAGTCCGACGTGGCCGCCGTTGTCCGGCAGGCTCAGTGCCGAGGACTGCAGCGTGATCTGCAGGCGCTTCTCGTCATAGCTGGCGACGAAAGTCGGTGGTGCCAGCTCCTGCGAGACCATGTCGCGCATCTCCAGCTTGACCCGGCTCTCGAAGGTGCCGGCATCGATCGGATGGCTGGCGTGCAGCTCGAACACCGCCTTCTTCAAGGCCGGGTCGATCGGATCCTGATAGAACTCCTGGCTGGCAATGCGGAGCGCGAACGGCGCGGTCTTGAAGTCGAACTCGTACTGCTGCAGTTGCGTCTGCTTGGCGAAGGTGAACTTGCGGCTGAAGCGCACGTGGAAGTCGGTCGCCACCGGCCAGTCGCCGGCGGGCGTGAACCGCAACTCGCGATCGCTGAGCCAGGTCCACTCGCCTTCGACTTTGGGCGTCATGGTGATGCTGCGCGCGGGCCCATCGAGCGCCTTGAGCGGCGCCACCGACTGGTCGAAACTCACGTTCAGCGGCGTTACTTCGGGCGGTGTTTCCGCGTAGTCGGTCAGGCTCGGCGTTTCGAACGAGAAGGTCGCCTTGGGCGGCGTATACGGCTGCGGGCGATGCGCCCACCACCAACCGAACGCGGCGACCGCGACCAACGCGACCGCGTACTTCAACGTGCGCCGCGGATTCGCAAGCAGCGCCTGACGCGTGCGCTCCATCCACGGCGGCGCCGCGTAATCCCACTCGCCGAGAAGCGCGCGCAACATGCGCCCGATCCCCCGCCACGCCCCACCGATCCGCCCCAACGCCCGCTGCCCGAACGACCGCTTCGTGTCCATACCGCCTCGCTCTCAAGTGCCCGCATTATGGCCACAGCCGCGACCGCAAGGCGGCACCAATGCGGCGCAATTCGGCGTTTGTGCGGGTGGCGCGGCACCCATCGCCGAGGGGGCGAAGGAACGGGAGCCGGGGGCACCGCCCCGGGTGGGCATGGTCGTCGCGGGTGGGTGCGCCCGTCGCGATGCATGCGGTCGATGCGGTCGATGCGGCCATCGCGCCAACAAGTCGCGGTATCCAGCCCCGAAGGGGCGAAACACAAGGAGCCCGGGGCAACGCCCCGGGTGGGTGTGGTCGCCCCGGGGGAATGCGGCCATCGCGATGCATGCGGTCGATGCGGTCGATGCGGCCATCGCGCCAACAAATTGCGGTATCCAGCCCCGAAGGGGCGAAACACAAGGAGCCCGGGGCAACGCCCCGGGCGGATGCGGCCATCGCAATGCATGCGGTCGATGCGGCCGTCGCGTTCGTCGCGTTCGTCGCGTTCGTCGCGTTCGTCGCGTTCGTCGCGGCCGACGCGAACGACGCAATGGCCGCAATGGGCGCGATGAGTGCACGTATGCGATACGGTGTGGTGTCATGCGCGCGGTTCCATCCCACCCGGGGCGTTGCCCCGGGCTCCTTGTGTTTCGCCCCTGCGGGGCTCGTGCTCGGCGTTACCATCCGCCATCGATTCCCCTTGCCGCAGTCGCCCCACAAACTGCTTCTGCGTGCAACCATGCCGCGGCATGCGGCCCGGAGACCTGATGACGCGTATCTTGAAGTGGCTGGCCGGCGCATTCGTGTTGCTGCTGGCGGTGATGGTCTTCAACGCCTGGCGCACTGCCGAACCGGTGCGGCAAGTAGCGCCGTTCCAGCCCGAGCTCGATGGCGACGCGATGGCGCGAAGGCTCGCCGCTGCGCTCGCCATTCCGACGCTGAATCCCACCCCCGAGGCGCCCGGTCTCGAGCGCTTCCACGAGTTGCATGCGCTGCTGCAGACCCAATTCCCGCGCGTGCATTCGGCGCTGGAGCACGAGCTGATCAGCGGCGCCAGTCTGCTCTATCGCTGGCGCGGGCGCGAACCCTGCCCGGCGCTGCTGCTGGCAGCCCACCAGGACGTGGTGCCGGTCGAGGCCGGCACCGAGTCGCGCTGGACGCATCCACCGTTCGCGGGCGTGATCGCCGACGGCGCCATCTGGGGACGCGGTGCGATCGACGACAAGAGCGCGCTGCTCGCGATCCTGGAGGCGGTCGAACTGCAACTCGCGGCGGGACTCGCGCCACGCTGCGATGTCTACCTCGCCTTCGGCCACGACGAGGAAGTCAGCGGCCTGCACGGCGCCGCCGCGATCGCGAAGTTGCTCGCACAGCGCGACGTGGATCTCGACTACGTGCTCGACGAAGGCGGCGCCATCACCGTCGGCGCCATCCCCGGCACGCGCCTGCCGCTTGCAACCATTGGCGTCGCCGAGAAGGGCTACCTCAGCGTGCGCCTGAGCGCCCGCGACGACGGCGGCCACTCGTCGATGCCGCCGCGGCACACAGCGATCGGTCGCCTGGCCGCGGCGGTGGCGAAGCTCGAAGACCGGCACCCACGCGCGGCGCTCACGGCCGTGCAGCACGAACTGCTGCGACGTATCGCGCCCCATGTCGATCCGCTGCAGCGACTGGTACTCGCAAACCTGTGGCTGACCGCGCCGCTGGTCAGCGGGCAGTTCGCGAAATCGCCGGTCAGCGACGCTACCCAGCGTACGACCACGGCACCGACCTTGTTCCGCGCCGGCATCAAGGACAACGTGCTCGCGCAGCAGGCCGAGGCCGTGGTCAATTTCCGGATCCGCATGGGCGACAGCGTCGCCGGCGTACTCGCGCACGTGCGCCACACCGTGGCCGATGCTGAAGTCGAGATCGAGGCACTCGATGACTTCCACAGCGAACCGACCGCACAGGCCGCGCCCTGGGACGACGCCGCATTCGCACAGATCGAAACGGTGCTGCGCCGGGTGTCGCCCGAACCCGACCTGGTGGTCGCGCCCTTCGTCACCTCCGGCGGCACCGACGCCCGCCACTACGCCGCGCTGACTCCGAAACTGTATCGCCTGCTCCCGGCCACCCTCACCCCCGAGCTGATCGCGAGTTTCCACGGCAACAACGAGCGCATCCCGCTCGCCGAGTACCTGCGCATGGTGCGCTTCTACGCGCTGCTGCTCGGAGAGCGCGGATGAGCGCACGAAGCACCTTGCTGCGACGACCGCGACCACGACAGAATCAGCGCCCCGATTACGCAAGAGAGCCAAGCAGAACATGACCATTTCCTGGCGCGGCATGGGTTTCCTGGGCTTCATGGCGCCGCTGGCGCTGCTGGCGATCTCGATCGCGCTTGGCAGCGGCGTCAACGACTTCGCTTCGATCCGCATCGGCATGCTGGTTTCGGCGGCGATCGTCTGGTTCGCCGGGCAGAAATTGAACGGCGATGCGCTGGCCGCCGGCGACGAGGCACCGCACCAATGCATGGGCATGAAGTTGCAGACCTCCGCAGTGATCAGCCTGATCGGTTTCGGGTTGACCTTCCTCTGATCGCCAAGCCGCGTCGGTGGTGCTGCCGAACGCGGCGCACGCACTGCTAGCATCGCGCGATGTCGCGTTCTCGCCGCCTGCGCCGCTTCGTACTCGCCGTTGTCGCCGTGCTCGCGACCGCGCGCCTGGCGCTCATTCCGTTGCTGCGCCCCTCCAACGAGCGCGACTGGGCGCCGGACCAGGCCCGGCTCGCAGCTGCGCGCATCGATGGCGAGATCGTGCGCATTCACAACGTGCGCAACGCCCACTACCGCTCGACCAGCGACTTCGACGTGCGCTGGGAGGAACGGCGCTACGACCTGGCCCAGCTCGAATCGGTGTGGTTCATCGTCGAGCCCTTCGCCGACTGGCGCGGACCGGCGCACACCTTCCTCAGCTTCGGATTCGCCGGCGGAGAGTACGTCGCCATCTCGGTCGAGATCCGCAAGGAGCGCGGCGAGTCGTTCTCGGCCTGGCTCGGCCTGCTGCGCCAGTACGAACTGATGTACGTGATCGGCGACGAGCGTGACCTGATCGGCCTGCGCGCCAACCATCGCCGCGACCAGGTCTTTCTGTACCCGATCCGTACCACACGCGAGAAGATGCGCGACTTGCTGGTGTCCATGCTTGAGCGCGCCAACGCGCTCGCTGCCGAACCCGAGTTCTACAACTCGCTGACCAGCACCTGCACCAGCAACATCGTCGACCACATCGAATCGATCGCGCCCGGGCGCGTGCCTTTCAGCTTCAAGACCTTGCTGCCCGCCTACAGCGACGACCTCGCCTACGACCTCGGCCTGATCGCCACCGACCTGCCGCGCGAGCAGTATCGCGCCGCGCACCGCATCAACGACCTCGCCGCCGCCCACGCCGACCAACCCGATTTCTCGACCGCGATCCGGGCAACGATTCCAGGCGACTGATCCGGCAAGCTCATGGAGCGCTTGCCGCCGCCGTGAGAATCCACCCGCACCCGCCACCGTTGGTCACGTCGCGCCGGCAAAGCCGCCCGCGATTCGCTAGCATGCGCGCCTCGTTACTGGGGAGCGGTCGATGAAATCTCTTATTCGTGTGATTCTGCTGCCGGTGCTGCTGGCAACGGCGGCGTGCAGCAACGTGTCCAACCTGCGCCCCGACGCGGATGCGGACAGCAAGGGCGGCAAGCGCTATGACCAGCCCGATGCGGCTGCGGCCTACTGGGCCGGACTGCATGAGAGCGACAGCGGCAAGACCGCGGCGCAATTGAACTTCGAGGCGATGCAGGCGATCGAGGCACGCGAGGCGCGGGCACCGAGCAGCGCGCCGCTGCCGAACGTGCGCATCGAGAGCTATGGGCCCGGCAATTTCGGCGGCCGCCTGCGCGGTCTGGTGATCCGCCCGAGCAACAGCAGCCACATGCTGGTGGGCAGCGTCGCCGGCGGCATCTGGAAGTCCACCAACGGCGGCACCACCTGGGCACCGTCCAACGACTTCCTGCAATCACTCGCCGTCGGTTCGATGCTGGTCGACCCGGACAACGACGCCCGCGTCTTCGTCGGCACCGGCGAAGGCTTCTTCAACATCGACGCCGCGCAAGGCCTCGGCGTGTTCATGAGCAGCGATTTCGGCGACAGCTGGATACAGCTCCCTGGCACCAACAACAGCAGCTTCCTGTACGTGAATCGCATCGCGCGCATTCCCGGCACGACCAAGCTGCTGGTCGCGACGCGCACCGGCATCTGGGGCACCGACGACTTCACCCAGCCGGTGCCGGTGTGGACCGACCGCACCACCGGCGTGACCGAATCGAGCCGCGGCTTCGTCGACCTCAAGCTCGACCCGAGCGTGGTCACGCCCGGCGCGCATCGCCTCTACGCGGTGCACTACGGTAGCTCCGCCGCTACGCGCCGCGTTTACCTGTCGAACAATGATGGCGTCAGCTTCACCGAATTGAACGCGACCCAGGGACTGCCCGCCGACACCGACATCGGCCGCATCGAACTCGGCATCGGCAGCGATGGCGTGGTCTACGCCGCGATCGCGAACAGCACCAGCACCAGCAGTACCCGCGGCCTGTGGCGTTCACCCGCCGGCGGCGCCGCCTTCGTCAAGACCGCGAGCAATACCGCGTTCATCGAGCGCCAGGGCTGGTACGACCTGATCATGGGCGTGAAACCGGGTGACTCGGCGATGGTCTTCGCCGGCGCCGTGGACATGTACAAGAGCAGCGACAGCGGCGCCGTCATCACCAAAAAGACGTTCTGGAACCCAGGCGTCGGCCAGTTCCCGGACAGCTACGTGCACGCAGACCTGCACGTGATCGCGTTCGATCCGAACAATCCCGCCACCGTGTTCATCGGCTGCGACGGCGGCCTGTTCAAGTCGACCGACAATGGCGAGACCTGGAACAGTCTGAACAACGACTTGCGCGTCGCGCAGTACTACGGCATCGCCGCGCATCCGAATGGTCGCGGCGTCATCGGCGGCACCCAGGACAACGGCTCGCACCTGTTCTTCGGTGATCGCGCGCTGTGGCTGGAGTGGGCCGGCGGCGACGGCGGCTACTCGGCCTGGGACCAGCAGCAACCCAACTACATCTATGGCGCCACGCCTGAGGGCGGGCTGTTCGGTTCCGCCAATGGCGGGACGAGCGCGACCGACATCACCATTCCGAGCACCACCGGCGCACCGTTCATCACGCCGTTCACGCTCGACCCGAATGATGGCAACCGCATGCTGGTCGGCACCACGCGCATTTATGGCTCCAGCAACATCCGCAACATCGCCAGCGCCAGCTTCACCGACCTCTCCGGCGTGCTGAACGGCGCCGTCTCGGCGCTGGTCTACAGCCCGCATTCGACCAGCATCGCCTATGCCGGCACCGCCGCCGGCGGCTTGTATCGCGCCAACACGCTGGCCGCGGCCTCCACCTGGACGCCGATCCACGACGCCGCCTGGGCCGGATCGGACGTGACCTGGATCGAGGTCGATCCGCATGACGCCACCGGCAACACGCTCTACGTCACCCTGGCCGACTACGCCACCAACCGCGTCTGGAAGTCGACCAATGGCGGCAGCTCGTGGGCTTCGATCCACAGTGGCCTGCCGGGCATCCCGATGTTCAGCGTCACCGTCGACCCGGTCAGTTCCGACCGCCTTTGGCTCGGCAGCGAACTCGGCCTGTGGACCAGCGAAGGCAACAACGTCAGCACCTATGGCTGGCAGCGCTTCTACTTCGGCCTCGCCTACACGCGCGTGATGCAACTGGTGTGGGCCACCAACGACGTGATGTGGGCCGGCACCCACGGCCGCGGCATCTACAAGGTGACGCGTTTCCCGGGCACGGCCTCGATCAGCGCGGTCGATGATTCCGCAAGCGGCTGCGATGCCGATGGCGTGCTCGACAGCAGCGAGAGCGCCGATCTGGTGGTGGGCGTGCGCAACCACGGTACGCAGACCATGTCCGCCGTGTCGGTGACGCTGAGCTCGGGTGCAGGCGCGCTCACCGTCAGCGCCGTGCCGCAGGCCTATGGCGACATCGCCCCCGGCGCCGAGGTCACGCGCAACTTCTCCGCCAGCCTCAACGGCGGCACCCAGTGTTTCGCCAGCCTGAACCTGAGCGCGGCGATCAGCTCCAGCGCCGGCAGCGACGTGCAGGCGCTGAGCCTGAACCCGAACCGCGACGTCGGCAGCAGCGTGCTCAACGAAGGCGCCGAGGACACGATCACGGCATTCACCACCGAATTGCGGGTGTCGAGCCAGGGCTTTGCGCGCAGCGCCACCCAGGTGCACAGTGGCGCGTCGAGCTGGTTCGCGCCGAACACCGACGGCTATTCCGACAAGTCGCTGATCTCGCCGCCGATCACCCTGACCGCGACCTCCAGCCTGAGCTTCTGGCTGCGCTACGACCTCGAAGGCGACGCCAGCCAGTACTGGGACGGTGCCCTGCTCGAAATGGAAATCGCGCCGGGCGAATGGACCGACATTGGCACGCTCAGCTCGGTGCCCTACGACGGCCCGCTGTTCGAGAACAACACCGCACCGGGGCGCATGGCCTGGTCCGGCGCACAGACCACCTGGCGCAACGCGGTCGTGAACCTCGGCGCCTTCGCCGGCGACACCGTGCGCCTGCGCTGGCGCGTGGTCACCGACACCGGCAGCGCCAACGTCGGCTTCTGGGTCGACGACATCAGCGTCAGCAACATCAGCTGGCCGCGCTGCCAGACCATCGCCTGCGGCGTACTGTTCCTCGACGGTTTCGAAACCGCGCCGTAACCAGGGCCAGGCAGCGGAGCCGCGTCGCGGCTCCGCTGCAACCGACCATTGTCATTCGCGTTGCTTCGCGGCGCCGTCTTGGCGCGCGCGCGGATGCAGAAGCTACGGGGCAGCATCTTGCACCGGCGAAGGCGGGCAACCATCGCGAAGGGGACGCTGCTCCCACGTCCGCTACAACTTCCCCTCCAGCGGCCCCAATCCCGGTTCCGACCGGTGCGGCCATGACGGTCGGCACCTGCCGAGCGTCCTGCACGACGCGCCCACGGCCGGACAAACACCGTGGCTGGGCAGTTCACGGCTGATGTCAGGGATCGGCGCGTTTTCGCGTCTCGCTAGTCAGCAGACAACCCCTGCCATGGAGAGGAACGCGATGAAACTCATTTTCGGAATACTGATGTGCGTCGGCTATTGCGGCGCGACGCTAGCGCAAGGCACCGACCACATCCACAACGCACCACTGCTGGACACGGTCAACAATCAAGCAATCACCGGCTCGAACGCCGGCATGAGCGCTGAACCGGGCGAGATCGGCGGGCTGACTTTGGGCGCCGGACGTAGCGTCTGGTTCCGCATCCAGCTCACCACACCTGCAACCTTCATCGCCACGACCGAAGGCTCGAACTTCGACACGACCCTCGCCGTATATCGCGGCGCGCAGGTCAGCGAGATGCGCGAACTGGCCAGCAATGACGACGCCCTTCCCGACCACAGCAGCTACCTCACCGTCAATCTGCAGCAAGGCACGTACTACGTCGCGCTCGATGGTTACAACGGCGCGACCGGCAACTACGTTTTTTCGTACCAGTTTGCACTCGGCAATGCCGCTGCGGTGGCTCCAGAGAACGACAATTTCGTATCGGCGACAATTCTGCCCGGAGATCTCGCTGGCGGCGTCGTGAGATCGGATACGCGCTTCGCCTCGACGCAAGCCGGCGAGCCGGGCGGCGGCAGCGGATCGGTCTGGTATCGCTACAATCCGACGAAATCCGGCCACGTCGTGTTCAAGACCGAGGACAGCGCTTTCGACGCCACGCTTGGCGTCTACACCGGTGCCGCCGTGAATGCGCTGACCGCAGTCGCGAGCAATGACGACGTGTCGCTGAGCAATGGCAATCTGAACTCCGAAGTCAGCTTCAATGCCAGCGTCGGCACGACCTACTGGATCCGCCTCGCATCGTCGTCGACCGGCGGCCGCGGCACGGCGCTGCTCGCGTACGGGCCGGTCGGCATGAGCGGCCTGCCAACGCTGGACCACAGTTACTCGGGCGTGTGGTGGGACCCGAACCGCAGCGGCGAAGGTTTCATACTCGAGATCGCCGACCACCCGGACCCGCATACGCTCGGCACCCTGCTGAATTTCAGCTGGTACACCTACGATACCAACCACAATGCCGTGTTCCTGTTCGGCGGTGCGCTGATGGATCCGACCCAGGCGGCAAGCACACCGGTGACCATCAATCTATCGACTGCGCGCGGCGGCACATTCGGCGCCGCATTTAACCCGGCCCAGGTCGTGGCAACGCCATGGGGCAGCGTCACCGTGCGTTTCCTCGGCTGTAACCAACTTCACGTGCAGTACGCACCGGCCATCCCTGCCTGGGGTCCCGACGGCGAAGTACTCCTGCGCCGCATGGTCTCGCGCGCACCGGGCAACCACTGCCCATAAGTGCAAATCGAAAACGCGGTCGCGAAGGGCTTTCGCGACCGCGATCGCGGCGACACTGCGCCGAGACGCCAATCTGCCCACCGCCACACTCGGCGGATGAGTTTCGAGAGCTACTGTTGCATCGTTGCCGAGTCGCGCGCATTGCGTCCCGACAGCGCATTCGCGTGTTACTTAGTCGGTGAGGAGGACAGGAATTCCAAAGCCAATCTTCGCGCAGTGCACGCTGCGGACTCGTGCCCCCAAAGATGCGGCGCAGCCCACGGTGGATGCCGTCGATGAAGATGCGCAGCACCCGCGCCGTCGGCGCCGCATGGTTGCGCCACGCCGACCGCAGGCGTTTAGCCAGGGACAACACCCCCTGCCGATCGGCACGCGCGAGACCACCGAATCGACCAGATGCGCCCCCGGTGCACACTGCCATTGCTGCTTGCACTCATCCCGGCGCCTTCGCCACAGCGCTGCCTGCTGTGGCCACATCTGCCGATGAAGGAAGTACGACGCAGGTCGGCCGGATCGCTCCGGCCGGCGATTGCTGCATCAGAACGAGAACTCGACCGCGAGATTCAGGCCGCCGTCGCCGTCGAAGGTGTCGAACCACTCGTAGCCGCCGCGCAACGCGATGCTGTCGTTGAACGCATAGCGCGCGCCAATCTCGGCCATCGCGCCGGTCTCGCTTTCGCTGATGTGGACGTTGTTCGGTGTCCCGAAATGCGTGGCATCGAACGACGCCCGCGCCGCCCCGAGCTTGGCATAGGGCGTGAATGGCCCGTCGATGAAGTCGTAGCGCACCGCCACGGAATAGATGTCGCCCTCGATACCGAATACCGACATCGCCGACCCGTCGCTGTCGTAGCTGTGGTACGCCGCCTCGACCGCGAAGTGCTGGTTGAACCGTAGGCCGCCATGCAGGCGCCACGCGGTGTCTTCGGCGTCGCTCAGGCGCGTCATCCCGAGCCCGAGATAGGGATCCGCCGCTGCCGCCGACCCGCTCAGGCCAGCCAGCGCCAACACCAATGCTCCCGCCATGATCCTCGCCTTCATCGCCTTGCTCCTTGTTCCGCGCCGATCGCGCATCGCTGGGAGTTCACCTGGTGACACAAGTTCCGCGACGCTCGCCGGGGTCGCCAACCGCGCCCCCGCATGCATACGTTTGCGTGCCCCTTCGTCGCATTCCCGCAGGCGCCCGCGTCCGCCATGATCGGGGCATCCCCCTGTGCGAGGTCGCTGCCACGATGGAACCGGAACGTCTGCGCGAAGTCGAGTTCCCCGAGGTCGATCAGGGCCTGAAGGACGATGTGCGCCGGCTTGGGGCGCTGGTCGGCGAGATGTTGGCGGAACAGAATGGACACGGGTTCCTGGCCGAGATCGAACGGCTGCGCATCGGCGCGATCCGTCGCCGCGAGCGTGCCGAACCGATCGAGGCCTACGCCGCGGCATTGCGCGACTGCACGCCGCGCCACGCCGAGCGCCTGGCGCGCGCGTTCGCGACCTATTTCCAGGTGGTCAATGTCGCCGAGCGCGTGCACCGCATCCGCCGTCGGCGCCACTACCAGATCCATGAGGGCGGCGATCAGCCAGGCGGCCTGCATGAGACGCTGGAGACGCTGAAGCAGGCCGGCTTCGATGCCGACGCCATCCTGGCGCAACTCGCGCGCATCGACATCGAACCCGTGTTCACCGCGCACCCGACCGAGGCCATTCGCCAGTCGTTGCTGCAGAAGGAAGAGGAAATCGTGCGCTGTCTGCTGGCCGAGATCGGCGGCCTGCGCACGCCGGGCGAAACCGCGACCGACTGGGCACGCATGCGCACCGCGCTCACCGCCGGCTGGCAGACTGCGACGCTGGCGCCGATCAAGCCCGATGTCAGCGACGAACTCGAACACACCACGCATTACCTGGTCGAGCCGATCTATCGCAGCCTGCCGATCTTCTACGAGGTGCTGGTCGATGGCTTCGAGCGCAAGTTCGGCGTCTCGCCCGAGATCCCGACCGTGCTGCGCTTCGCCTCCTGGGTCGGCGGCGACATGGACGGCAACCCGAACGTCGGGCCGGAGACGATCGCGGCCGCACTCGCGCGCCATCGCCGCTTGATCCTCGGCCAGTACGCCGCCGACCTCAAGCGCCTGGCTGGCCTGCTCAGCCAGACCGAGGGCCTGGCGAGCTTCTCGACCGAGGTCTACGCGCGCCGCGACCACTACCTGGCGACCATGCCCGAAGTCGCCGCCCTGGTCAGCCCGCGCCATCGCGACATGCCCTATCGCGTGCTGCTGCGACTGATGCGGGCACGCATCGAGGCGAGTGCCAACGGCGGCGAACACGCCTACCGCGACGATGCCGAGTTCATCGCCGACCTCGAAACCATCCGCGCCAGCCTGCACGCGCACAAGGGTGACCACGCCGGCGGTTACGCGCTGCGGCGCATGCTCTGGCGCGTGCGCACCTTCGGTTTTCATCTCGCCCGCCTCGACCTGCGCCAGGACGCGCGCGTGCATCGGCGCGTGTTGCTCGCCGCCGATCCGCAGTTGGCCACGCATGCGCAAGCGGACACGCGCATCGCCGAACTCGCACGTGGCGATGCCCTCGCCGAAGCCGCGCTCGAAGACCCCCTGCTCGACCGCGCGCGTCGTGTGTTCTCGACCGTCGCCGACATGCGCCGGCGCTACGGTCGCAATGCCATCGGCCTGTACATCATCAGCATGGCCGCCAACGCCAGCGACGTGTTGTCGGTGATCGCGCTCGCACGCGCCGGCAAGCTGCTCGACGCGAATGGTCAGGTGCCGCTCGACATCGCGCCGCTGTTCGAGACCATCGAGGATCTGCAGCAGGCGCCGCAAACGCTGACGCACATGCTGGAAGACGCGGTCTACCGCCAGCATCTCGCCGCGCGCGGCAATCGCCAGTTCGTGATGCTCGGTTACTCGGATTCGGCCAAGGACGGCGGCCTGCTCGCGGCGCGTTGGGCGCTGCAGGGCGCGCAGACGCGACTGCTCGAGGTCGCCGCCACGCACGCGATCGAACTCGACTTCTTCCACGGCCGCGGCGGCTCGGCCAGTCGCGGCGGCGGCAAGACCAGTGCCGCGATCCTGGCCGCGCCGCGCGCGACCATGAACGGCCGCCTGCGCGTGACCGAACAGGGCGAGGTGATCCACCGCAAGTACGGCATCGATGCCCTCGCCTTGCGCACGCTGGCGCAGACCACCGCGGCGGTGCTGACCCCTTCGCTGCTACCGCCGCCCGAGGAGCCGCGTGAACGGCGCTGGGGCGAGATGATGACGACGATGGCCGAAGCGTCGCTGGCGCACTACCGCGCCCTGGTCAGTGATGGCGATGCCTTCGTCGCCTACTTCCGAGATGCGACCCCGATCGACGTGATCGAGCGCATGTCGCTCGGCTCGCGCCCGGCACGCCGCGGCGGCGCACAAATCCGCGACCTGCGCGCGATCCCGTGGGTGTTCGCGTGGACGCAGTCGCGCTGCGTGCTCACCGGCTGGTACGGCCTAGGCAGCGCACTCGAGGCCGGCGTGCGCGAGTTCGGCGTCGAGGCGATGCGCGAGATGGCGCGCGACTGGCGGTTTCTGGCCAGCCTGCTCGCCGACGTCGAAATGGTCATCGCCAAGTCCGACATGGCAATCGCACGCGTGTTCTCGCAACTCTCGGGCACCCTGCACGAACGTTTCTTCCCGCAACTCGAAGCCGAACACCAGCGCACGCGCGAGATGCTCGCCCTGCTCACCGAACGCGAACTGCTCGCCAACGACCCCCGCCTCGCCCGCTCCATCCGCCTGCGCAATCCCTACGTCGACCCGATGAGCCTGCTGCAAGCCGACCTGCTCGCCCGCTGGCGCGCCGCCGACCGCCCCGACGATGATCTGCTGCGCGCCCTCATCACCTGCGTGCAAGGCGTCTCGCAGGCGCTGCAGAACACCGGGTGACCGAGCCCGGCCAATCGTAGGGTGTGCCAACCGTAGGGTGTGCCGAGCGCAGCGAGGCGCACCGCCCCCATCCCACAACAAGTGCGGCGAACAAGACCAACGCGATGCGCCTCGCTGCGCTCGGCACATCCTACGGAAACCCGCTACTCGAAATGATCCGCGAAGATGATCGCGCTGACGGCGCCGATGGTGAGCGTGAGTGGTGCGTTGAGGTCGCGGTGCAGGGTGAGCCACAGCTTCTGTCCCGCCGCATCGACCGAAGCGAAGTAGTCGACGTCCGCAACCGCCGGCGTCGCGTTGAAGGTGACCGTCGGCGTGCCGCCGGTGTAACCGTTGATCAGCAGCACCGGGTTGCGCACCATGCCGCCCGCCGGCGTGAGTGTCGCCGCGAGGGCGTTGCCGGAAGCGTGGAACTCGTACGTGGCATAGATCGGGTTGTAGCCCGGAGGGTTCCAGGTCACCGTGTCCGGGCGACCGACACCTGCGGGACCGGTCAAGCGCAGGCTGCCGGTCGTGACCACGATGCCGAGCGCCTGCAAGCGCTCCACTTGCGCAACCTGCGCCAGCGTCGGCGACTTCGAGTGCTCGTCGAGCACCATGTGCACGGCATAGCTCTGGTACGGATAGCCGTCGAGGTTCGCGGCATCGCCATAGGCCGGGTAGCTGTTCTGCCCGACCGCGCCGTAGTTCATGCCCCAGGCCATGCGCTTGGAGCTCAGAATGAAGGGAATCTCGTACTGGTTGAGCTGGTAGGTCCAGTTCCAGTCGACCGGCATCGGGCCATCGGCATCGACCGTGCCCCAGCTCGGATAGAACCAGCCGTAGCCCGAATCATGCTGCTGCATGGTCTGGGTCTGCACCGCACCCATCTCCGCATCGACGCCGACTGCCCACTCGCGCACGTAGGGCACCGTGTTCGGAACGCTGTAGTCCCAGCCGACGTTCATCGTCACCGGGCTCTGCAGCGTGGTCATGCGATACCAGTCGCCCCAGCCGACGCCATCGACGTTGACGCCTGCGCCGCCGTCCCATTTCAGGTCACCGTAGGGCGAGCGCGAATCGGCATCGACCACGTCGGGCCCGGCCGGGCTGGCGTCGTAGGTAACCGACCACACCGGCGCATCGCGCCCGGTGGCGAACAACCAGTCGACGGTGGCATCGACCGGCCCACCGATCGACAAGCGCCAGCGGTAGCGCAGGATCGCGTGATGGCTGCCGGCAAACACCAGCTCGGTCGTGCCCAGCGTGTTGTGGCTGAGGGTCGCGGTGCTGGCGTAGTGGTTGGTCAGATAGCCCCAGCCCGGATGCGCATTCGAGTTGCCCTCGCAGTGGCGCAGCGTGGCATTCGATCGACGGTAATCCATCCAGCGCAGATAACCGCCGCGCTTGCCCGCCGGGTCGACGCGATCGTTGTAGACCATGTGCGCCGCGCGTGGTGCACAGGTGCTGTCGCTCCAGGCGAAGCGGACGCCAATGTAGCCAGCGCTCGATGCATCCGTGCTCGTGACCAGCACCGAGCAGGCCCCGCCCGCGGCAACCGGCTCGACCGCAAACACACACAGCGACACCGACACGACCCGCAGACCCCACCGCCATCGACACGACGCGCCGCGCAGCCTCAGGCTCGGCACGATCCCGTGTTCCGACTCCAGCAATCCAAGACGCCTCATGCAAGCTCTCCGTATCGTCGACACTCTGCCGACCACATCGCCGCCCCATCCCGCCGCGCCTGGATATCACGGAACGCCGGTGGAACCCGCCCAACCCCATCACACTCCACGCAGGGTGCGCCAAGCGTAGGGGTGTGCCGACCGTGGGGTGTGCCGACCGTAGGGTGTGCCGACCGTAGGGTGTGCCGAGCGAAGCGAGGCGCACCGGCTCCCGTCCGGCGACGAACGCGACGAACGCGGCGAGCGCAACGAACCCGACGAACACAATGCGCCTCGCTACGCTCGACACATCCTGCGGGCACGCCAAGGCATTCGAATCTTCGGAGGAACGAACCATGCAGCACCGACCCATCCGCATCGCCGTGATCGCTTCGCTGCTGCTGCTCGCAAGCTGCGGCATCGCGCTGCCCGAGGACAAGGCCGACTACGCCGGCGAATGGCGCTCGGCCGAAATGAGCCTGCGCATCACCCGCGACGGACGCGTCGAATACCGGCGATCGCGCGGCAAGTCATCCACTACGGTGGAAGGCCCGCTGCAGACCTTCGAAGGCGACGAATTCAGTGTCGGCCTCAGTTTCATGACCACCCGATTCGACGTCTCGGTACCGCCCCACGAAGAGGACGACCACTGGTACATGACGGTCGACGGCGTGCGCCTCCAGCGCATCGCGCGCTGATCTGCCGGCCACATCCCGTTCACGCCGAACCGGTCGAAACGCGGAGGGCGCGGAGTGGAAGCCGCAAGATGTGGCCGGCAGGTCAAGACGGGTTGGCCTGGGCCTACCCGAATCGCCCGATGGCCGCGTCCACGGCGTCGGCGATGAGTTTGAGGAAGATGGTGCCGATGCCGGGGTGGAAGCGATTGGGGTCGTGCGAGCCGATGGCGAGCATGCCGCGGTTGCCGATCGGGAGCAGCACGGCGGAGCGCACCTTGTCCGCGTGGTGGTCGAACAGGAACGCGAGCTTGTCGTGGTTGAGGCGGCCGCAGATCGGTTCGGACTTCTGCAGGAACTCGCCGAACGGGCCGAGCCGGGTCGAGTCGCGCGCCTCGATGCGCAACCAGTCGGCATGGAAGCCGTCGACCGGATCGAACAGCGCCATGCGCACGAAGTCGGTGTGGAAGTCCTCGGTCAGGGTTGCGACCACGCGCGACAGCGTGTCGCCGAGGCTGCCGGCGCGCATCAAGGAGAGCGTGAACGCATGCACACGCACCATCAGTTGCTCGTTTTCCTGCGCCACCGCGATCAGTTCCTGCAGGCGCCGCGTCAACGCCCGTGTCTTGTCGCGCAGCACTTCCAGTTGGTAGCTCGCGAGCGAGGTGCTCGAACCCTGCTGCCGCGGCAGGTTCAGGGTCAATGCCAGGTCCGGGAATTCGGCCAGGAAATCGGGATGCCGGCGCAGGTAGCCGGCGACATCGAGAGCGTCGATTTCGCGCCGCGGCGTTGGTTCATTCATCGTTCCATACCCCTTCGAAAACCGTCGTTGCCGGCCCCGTCATCCACAGTGAATGGCCCGGGCCGGACCAGAAAATCTGCAATGTGCCGCCGGGCAAGTCGACGCGTACATCGCTGTCCACGCGCCGCCACAGCTGCAGGATCGCGACCGCGGCACAGGCGCCGCTGCCGCAGGCCAGGGTCTCGCCGACGCCGCGCTCGAACACGCGCAGACGAATGTGTCCGCGATCGAGCACCTGCGCGAAGCCAACGTTGACGCGATCGGGAAACAGCGCATGCATTTCGATGCGCGCACCGAGCATGGCCACCGGCGCCGCATCGACGTCGGCCACTTCGACCAGCGCATGCGGATTGCCGATCGACACGGCACCGAACTCGATGCGCTCGTCGGCCAAATCCAAGGTGTAGCGCGGTGCGGTCGCGGGAACGGACAGCGGCACGCGCGCGGCGTCGAACTGCGGCTCGCCCATGTCGACACGGATACGGCCATCGTGGAGCAGATCGGCCACCACCGGTCCCGACGGCCCGAGCAGGCGGATGCCCTGCCCCTGCACCAGCCCGCGATCCGCGAGCCAGCGCAGCACGCAGCGCACGCCGTTGCCGCACTGCCCTGCCGCCGAACCATCGGCGTTCCAGATGCCGTAGCGGAATGCGAACGCGGCGTCGTCGTTGCGCTCGATCGTCATCACCTGGTCGCAACCGACACCGAAGTGGCGATCGGCCAGACGCCGCACCCACTGCGCCGGCAAGGGTGAGCTCGCATCGCGGCGGTCGAGCACGACGAAGTCGTTGCCGATGCCGTGCATCTTGGTGAAGCGCAGGCTCATTGCGCGGTCGCGGGCGCTGCGTCCGGTTGCGGCCGCACCAGTTCGCCCTTCTGGCCGCAACCCGCGAGCAGCAGCGAGATCACGATGCCGGCCCACACCCATCTAGTGCGCATGGCGACCACCCTCGAAACCATCGGCAGTCTTCGCTTCCACCGCGGGTGCTGCGGTGGCGTCGCCCTCGAAACCATCGCCAGCCGGCGTCTCCACCGGGACACCGAGCTGGTCAAGGAAGAAGGCCCAGGCCTCGGCCACTTCCTGCAAGCGCCGGAAGCGCCCGGACTTGCCGCCGTGACCGGCCTCCATGTTGGTCTTGAGCAGCAGCGGTGCGCTGCCGGTCTGGGTGGCGCGCAGCTTCGCCACCCACTTCGCCGGCTCGAAGTACTGCACCTGGCTGTCGTGCAGCCCGGTGGTCACCAGCATCGCCGGATAATCCTGTGCCTTGACGTTGTCATAGGGCGAGTACGACAGCATGTAGTCGTAGAACGCCTTCTGTTTCGGATTGCCCCATTCGTCGAACTCGTTGGTGGTCAGCGGGATCGACTCGTCGAGCATGGTCGTGACCACGTCCACGAACGGCACGTCGGCAACGATCGCGCGATAGCGCTCGGGCGCCAGGTTGGCGATCGCGCCCATCAGCAGGCCGCCGGCGCTACCTCCCTGCGCGACCACGCGACCCTTCGCCGCGTAGCCTTCGCGCACCAGGAAATCGCTGACATCGATGAAGTCGTGGAAGGTGTTCTTCTTCTGCAGCTGGCGTCCGGACTCGTACCAGGCACGCCCCATCTCCTCGCCGCCGCGCACGTGCGCGATGGCGTAGACAACACCGCGATCGACCAGCGACAGCACGCGGTCGTCGAATGTCGGGCTCATCGCGGCACCGTAGGAACCATAGCCATACTGGTACAGCGCAGCGCTGCCGTCGCGGCGCAGGCCCTTGCGATACAGCAACGTCACCGGCACCTGCGCGCCGTCGCGCGCCGGCGCAAAGCGGAACTCGGTGACGTAGTGGTCGCGGTCAAAACCGCCGAGCACGGCTTCGCGCTTGAGCAGCGTTCGCTCGCCACTGGCGAGGTCGATGTCGTAGGTCGAGGCCGGCGTCTGCGGCGAGGTGTAGACGATGCGCAGCGTGCTGGTGGCGTACTCGGGATTGGCGCCAGTGAAGGCGCTGTAGGCCGGTTCGTCGAAGGCGAGCAGTTCGGACTTGCCGTCGGCGATCGCCTTCACCCGGATCTTCGGCAAGCCGCCTGAGCGTTCATTGATCGCAACGTGGTCGCGCAGCACCGTCATCGACGACAACAATGCGTCGTCGCGATGCGTCACCCACTCGACCCAGTTGGCGCGGTCGCCGGCCTTGGCGATCGGAGCACGCAGGATGCGGAAATTGCGCGCGTTCCAGTTGCTCAGGATGAAGAACTCGTCGCCACGGTCCTGCACCTGATACTCGTGGTCGCGTTCGCGCGGCAGCACGGTCTTGAACTCGAGCTTGGGGTCATTCGCGTCGGCATAGCGCCATTCGCTCGCGACCGTGCTGTTCAGGCCGATCCAGAGGAAGCGGTCGCTGCGGCTCTTGCCGATGCCGAGGTAATAGCTGCTGTCTTTCTCCTCGTACACCACGGGATCGTTCACCGGGTCGGTGCCGAGCACATGCTTGCGGACGCGGAAGCCGAGCAGGGTCTGCGGGTTCTTCTCGATGTAGAGCAAGGTCTTGCTGTCGTTGGCCCAGACCGCGCGCGCCTCGACATTGGCGATCGTTTCTGGCCACGGCTGACCGGTCTTGAGGTTCCGGAAGCGCAGCACGAACTGGCGGCGCCCGCTGCTGTCATCGGCATAGAATAACTGCTCGCCGTCCGGGCTCGGCTCCCAAGCACCGATCTGATAGAAGCCCTTGCCGGCACCAAGCCGATTGGCATCGAGCAGCACTTCCTCGACCGCGCCCTCCGCATCCTTGCGGCGCGCATGGATCGGATACTCCTTGCCCTGCTCGAAGCGCGTGTACAGCCACCAGCCGTGCTTGCGGTAGGGCACGCTGCTGTCGTCTTGCCGGATGCGACCGACGATCTCCCGGAACAGCAGATCGGTGGCGCCCTGCGTGTGTGCGAGCATAGCCGCGGTGTAATCGTTCTCGGCCTTGAGGTAGTCGATCACCTCTGGCTTGGAGCGCGTGTCGTCGCGCAGCCAGTAGTAGGGGTCGATGCGGTTGCCGTGCGGCGCGACCACCGTGTACGGCACGGTCTTCGCAACTGGCGGCACGGGCGCTGCAGCGACGCTGGGGCTCGGTTCGGATTTCATTTCGACACTCGGGTGGGCGCAGGCGGCGATCAGGGCAATCGCCGGCAGCATCAGGAAACGTTTCTGGAACATGTCGGCTCCGTCGGTGGACGCGCCATTCTACGCGACGCGCCCGCTATTCTTCCGCCCCCGATCACCGTACCGGCGCTGCCCATCCCATGTTCAAAGCCCTGTTGCTGTTGCTCAACTTCGCCAAGCTCGGACCGCTGCTGAAAACCGGCGGCACCATGATGCTGTCGGTGTTCGCCTACGCCTGGATCTTCGGCTAGCGTTATGCAGTCGGCTTCGTGCTGCTGATCTTCGTGCACGAACTCGGCCACTACCTCGCCGCCAAGCGCGCCGGACTGAACGTCGGAGCACCGACCTTCATCCCCTTCGTCGGCGCCTGGATCGAACTCAAGGACCAGCCGATGGACGCGCGCATGGAGGCGAAGATCGCGCTCGCCGGGCCGGTCGCGGGCACCTTCGGCGCCCTGCTCTGCTACTACGCGGCGCGCAACAGCGGCAGCCAGCTGCTGCTCGCGCTCAGCTACTCGGGCTTCATGATCAACCTGTGGAACCTGCTGCCGATCAATCCGCTCGACGGTGGCCGCATCGTCGGCATCCTGTCGCCGCGCATCTGGCTGCTTGGCGCACCCATTCTCGGCGTACTGCTAATTACGCGCCCGAGCCCGATGCTGTTTCTGCTGCTGATCCTGGCGCTGCCGAGCATCTGGTCGGTGTGGCGCGGCACCTGGCACCAGCACCTGCCGGCGAACTACTACGAACAGCCGCTGGAAGTGAAACTGCAATACGGCGCCGCGTACCTCGGGCTGGCGATCTTCCTGGCGATGATGAGCAGCGGCGTGCACGAGCAAATGGGCACACTGCGCGATTGATCAGGGTTCCAGGATGAAGGCATCGGCATCGCGCCAGGCCGGAAAGCGTTCGCGGTGCTCGGCGAGCGCGTTCGCCGACAAGGTGATCGTGTGCAGTTGCGGCTGGTCGTCGAACTCGAGCAACGGCTCGCCGAGGAAGTCGATGGCGGCGCTGTCACCGGCATAGTCGAGGCCATTGCCGTCGCGACCGACGCGGTTGACGCCGACCGCGTAGCACAGATTCTCGATCGCACGCGCACGCAGCAAGGTGCGCCACGGCCCGCGTCGCGGCGCCGGCCAGTTGGCGACGAACAGCAGCAGGTCGTAGTCCATCCGCCCCAGATCCGCACGCATCGCGTTGCGCAGGAACACCGGAAAGCGCAGGTCGTAGCACACCAGCGGACACACGCGCCAGCCGTTCAGTTCGACGATCAGGCGCTCGCTCCCGGCAGCGTAGCGTTCGTGTTCGCCGGCCATGCGGAACAGGTGGCGCTTGTCGTAGACCGCACAGGTTTCGTCGGGGCGCATCCACACCAGGCGATTGACACAGCGGTCACCATCGCGGATCACTACCGAGCCGCTGACCACCGCGTTCAACTCGGAGGCGAGCGCACCCATCCAGCGCACGGTCACGCCGTCCATGGTCTCGGCGTTGGCCAGGGTCTCGTTGGTGAAGCCGCTGGTGAAGGCTTCAGGCAACACCACCAGGTCAGTGCCGCCGGCAAGCGGGCGCAGCAGATCGCCATACATCACGCGGTTGGCCTTGGCGTCGTGCCAATGCGTCGCGGCCTGGACCAGGGTGACGCGCAGGTCGGTGCCAGGAAGGATTGTGTCAGTCATGCCTCGTACTCCGTTCTGGTCTGAGCCTGTCGAAGACCGTTCACTCGAAATCGTAGCTTTCAGGTCTCCGGCGATCGCCCTTCGACAGGCTCAGGGCGAACGGAGATGGCGGGAACATCGACCAGAATCAAGCACTTCGAACGGCGTTCAAGCGTTCCGCCGCCGCGGCCAGGGTGGCATCGGACTTGGCGAAGCAGAAGCGGATCAGTTTCGACTCGGGCGGGGTTTCGTAGAACGCCGACACCGGAATCGCAGCGACGCCGACCTCGCGCGTCAGCCACTCGCAGAAACTCATGTCGTCGCGGTCGCTGATCGCGCCGTAGTCGACGATCTGGAAGTAGGCGCCCGCTACCGGCAATAGCCGGAACGGCGTCGCTGCGAGGAGGCTGCGGAAGTGGTCGCGCCGCGCCTGGTAGAACGCCGGCAAGCCGAGGTAGTGCTCGGGCAGGCGCTCGATGGTCTCGGCCAACGCCCACTGCGCCGGCGCGAAGGTGGAGAAGGTGACGTACTGGTGCACCTTGCGGAACTCGATCGACAGCGCCGACGGCGCAATGCAGTAGCCGATTTTCCAGCCGGTGCAGTGATAGGTCTTGCCGAAGCTGGAGATGACGAAACTGCGCTCGGCCAATTCCGGGTGGCGCAGCACCGACTGGTGCGCCAGGCCGTCGAAGATGATGTGTTCGTAGACCTCGTCGGAAATCACCACGAGGTCATGGCGGCGCGCGATCTCGGCGAGCGCATCGAGATCGTCGGCAGCGAACACCGATCCGCAAGGGTTGTGAGGCGTGTTGATGATGATCGCGCGCGTGCCCGGCTCGACCGCTTCGTTGACGCGCTGCCAGTCGACCGCAAAGGTCTCGTCGTCGAGCGGCACGTGGATGGCACGGCCGCCGTTCAACTCGATCGCCGGTTCGTAGCTGTCGTAGCAGGGATCGAGCACGATCACCGACTCGCCCGGACGCACGATCGCCGCGATCGCGCAGAACAAGGCCTCGGTGGCGCCGCTGGTCACCGTCACCTCGCTCTCGGCGCTGACCGCACGGCCATAGAGCGCCTGGGTCTTGCGCGCGATCTGCTCGCGCAATTTGGGCACGCCCATCATCGGCGCATACTGGTTCTTGCCCTCGTGCATGGCGCGATTGAGTTCTTCGCGCAGCAGCTCGGGCCCATCGAAATCGGGAAAACCCTGGCCCAGGTTCACCGCCTTGTGTTGAACCGCCAACTGCGACATCACGGTAAAAATCGTGGTGCCGACCTTGGGCAGCTTGGTTTCGATGCGCATCGCAGTTTCCGCTCCGATCCTGGGCCGGCGAGTGTCGCCGATTTTTCCGGTGCTGTGGGCGCCTTGCCCCTGGCACGCGCAGCGCTACGCCCAGTTCTCTTGCATCAGCGGCGCGGCGATGCGCTCATAGTGCCGGCGATTGTTGGTGACCAGCACGGCGCCGGCGGCGAGCGCGTGCGCGGCGATCATCATGTCGATCTCGCCGATCGGCTGCCCGCTGGCGATCAGTTGGTGACGAATCTCGGCGTACCGGTCCGCAGCTTCGTAGGTCCAGGGCAAAGTCTGCACCAGCTTCAGGAACTCGCGCACCGCGAGATGCAACCGATGCCCGGCGGGCAGGCGCTTCAACCCGTAATGCAGTTCGGCACGGGTCAGCACCGAGATGCAGACCTGTGACGGCGACAGCGCCGCCAGCCTGGATTCGATCACAGCGGACCGGCCCTTGATCAGGTAACTGGCGGTGTCGGTGTCCAGCATGTGCAGCACGCTCAGCGCCTCCGCGGGGAGGTCGCCGACGCGTCTTCGTCGAAGATGCCGGACGCCGCCGGTACGACATTCATCGGGCGCTCGGCCATGAACCCGGCCGGCACATCCAGACGGTGCAGCATCTCGAAGAAGCTGCCCCAGGCCGACGCGCCCGGTCGCGTCGACAGGGTTACGTCACCGGTGACCTCGTCGCGGGTCACGAAGACTTCATCGCCTTCGAAGCGGAATTCCGCGGGCAGGCGCACCGCTTGGCTGGCGCCGTTCTTGAAGATCTTGGCGGTTCGAATCTGGGCCACGGCACGCCCTCCGGCGAGTTTCGGGCAAGTATATACATCAATCTATATTTTCGCGCGCGATGAGGTTGCGCGCTGCGCCTATCCGGCCGCAGCCGCAGCCCGCACCGGCCCGAGCGCGGTGATCAGCGCCTGGCGCTGCAGCGGCCAGGTCAGGAAGCCGGCACTGCCTGCGTGCGCGCCGCGGGCACGTTCGATCGGGCGCAGTCTCTCGGCCAGCATGAACACCGGCGGCGGCTTGTGCGCGCCATCGCGCGCGATGCGCCGGCACAATTTGAAGCCAGCCTCGTCACCGAGGTGGGCATCGATCATCACGGCGTCGTGGCGACTCGCCGCGTGGCGTTTCCAGCCGTCCTGGTCGTCACACGCAACCTCGACCTGCACACCCAGCTCGTGCAGCAGCTGTTGGGCGGCCTCGACGCCCTCGCAGCGGCTGTCGACCAGCAGCACGCGCAGCCCTGACAGTAACTGCGGCTCATCGCGATGGGCTTCCGGCAGGGGCGGCGCCGAGAACACCGGAATGCTCGGCACCACGCGGGGCGCCGGTGGTGTCGCCGCGGATTCGTGCACCATCGCCTCATGCCGACGCTCGACCAACCACGACACGTACTCGGGCGGCCGCGCGCGCGCTGCGGGTTCGATGCCTTCGAGTGCCTCGTACACCATCGCGGCCAGGCTCGGCAGCAGGTTGGCCTCGGCCAGACACATGCCGGGCGAACCGAGCACGCCGGTCTCCGAAACCGAGATCAACGGGATGCCGGGGAAGCGATCGGCGAGGAATCCCTGGGTGCGCTCGATATTCAGCGTGCTCCAGTTCACCACCGCCACTTCGGCGTGCTCGCTGGCCTTGACCAGAGTGAAGCCGCGCGGCAGCGTCCTGGCGGCGGCTTCGAGCACCACCTGCATCATGTGCAATTCGCTGCTGGCGAAGCCCAGGCTCAGGATCCGGATCGAGTCGGGCATGGCGGGTCTCTTCCTTGAGGAGGCCGGGAGAATATGTGACCCAACCACGCAAGCAAATGTGAACTGCTTCACACGCCACAATTCTAGACATTCATTTGACTGCACGATGACTCGGACCGCATCCTCGGCGCCTCGACCGCCAACCCGGAACCCGACGTGAGCGCCTATCCGCATCTGCTCGAACCGCTCGACCTCGGCCACGTCACGCTGCGCAACCGCGTACTGATGGGTTCGATGCACACCGGCATGGAGGACCGCGCACGCGACTACGACAAGCTCGCCGCCTACTTCGGCGAACGCGCTCGCGGTGGCACCGGGCTGATCGTCACCGGCGGCATCGCGCCGAACATCGCCGGCTGGGTGGCGCCCTTCGCCGGCAAGCTCAGCTGGCCGTGGGAAGTGAACCGCCATCGCAAGGTGACGCGCGCGGTGCATGCGCACCAGAGCCACATCTGCCTGCAGATCCTGCACACCGGCCGCTACGGCTATCACCCGCTGGCGGTGGCACCGTCGAAGATCAAGTCGCCGATCTCGCCCTTCGCCCCGCGCGAGTTGTCGGAACGCGGCGTCTGGGCGCAGATCAAGGCCTTCGCGAACTGCGCTGCGCTGGCGCGCGAAGCCGGCTACGACGGCGTCGAAGTGATGGGCTCCGAGGGCTATCTGATCAACCAGTTCCTGTGCGAGCGCACCAACCAGCGCACCGACGACTGGGGCGGACCCTACGCGAACCGCATGCGCTTTCCGCTCGAAATCCTCAAGGCGATCCGCGCCCAGGTCGGCCGTGACTTCATCATCATCTATCGCCTGTCGCTGCTCGATCTGGTCGAACGCGGCCAGAGCTGGGAGGAGATCACCATGCTGGCGAAAGCGGTGGAAGCCGCCGGCGCCAGCATCATCAACAGCGGCATCGGCTGGCACGAGGCGCGCATCCCGACCATCGTCACCTCGGTGCCGCGCGCCGGCTTCGCCTTCGCCACGCGCGAGCTGAAGAAGCACGTGGCGCTGCCGCTAGTCGCGACCAATCGCATCAACATGCCCGACGTCGCCGAGAAGCTGCTTGCCGAGGGCAGCTGTGACATGGTTTCGATGGCGCGGCCACTGCTCGCCGATCCGGATTGGGTGAACAAGGCCAGCGCCAATCGCGCCCAGGACATCAACACCTGCATCGCCTGCAACCAGGCCTGCCTCGACCATGTGTTCGAGGGCAAGCCGGTCAGTTGCCTGGTCAATCCGCGCGCGGGACATGAGACCGAGTTGCTGATCCGGCCTGCCACTACAACCAAGCGCATCGCCGTGGTCGGCGCCGGTCCAGCCGGACTCGCGGCCTCGACCACGCTGGCCGAGCGCGGACATCGCGTCACCCTGTTCGACGCCGCGAGCGAAATCGGCGGCCAGTTCAACCTGGCCAAGCGCATTCCGGGCAAGGAGGAGTTCCACGAGACCTTGCGCTACTTCCGCAATCGCATCGACGCCACCGGAGTTGTTCTGCAACTCGGCACGCGCGTGACCGCGCAGCAACTCGCGGATGGCGGCTACGACGAGATCATCCTTGCGACCGGGATCACGCCGCGCGCAGTACGCATCGACGGCATCGACTCGCCCAAGGTGCTGAGTTACCTCGACGTGCTCGCGGGCAAGGTCGGGGTCGGCAAGCGCGTCGCCATCATCGGTGCCGGTGGCATCGGCTTCGACGTTGCCGAGTTCCTGGTCGATGCCGGCCACTCGCCTTCCCTCGACGAGAAGCTGTGGCGCCGCGAATGGGGCGTCGACGACAGCTTCACCCGCCGCGGCGGCATCGACGGCCTCAAGCCGCAACCGCAGCCACCGGAGCGTCAGGTGTTCCTGCTGCAACGTTCGGACGGCGCCCCCGGCAAGCGCCTGAACAAGACCACGGGCTGGGTGCACCGTGCCACGCTGAAAATGAAGCGCGTCGAGATGATCGGCGGCGTGCACTACGACCGCATCGACGAACGCGGCCTGCACCTGACCATCGGCAGCAACCCGCGCCTGCTCGAAGTCGACCACATCGTGCTCTGCGCCGGCCAGGAACCAAACCGCGAGCTGCACGCCGCCCTCACCGCCCTCGGCAAGACCGCCCACCTCATCGGCGGCGCCGACGCCGCCGGCGAACTCGACGCCAAGCGCGCCATCGACCAGGGCACGCGGCTCGCGGCGGTGCTTTGACCCAATGGGTGAAACGGGCCCGCGATCGTGCGGTGCGCACCGATGCAATGGCGCCGCAGCCGTGTGGTTGGGTGCGGTGCGCCTCGCTGCGCTCGGCACACCCTACGCAAGCGCGTGTGGTTGCCGCACGCAGCGGCTGGATGGCTGTTGCCGTATGGAAACGGTTTCCTTACCATGCGCACATGACGACGAAACACCGCATCCGTCGACAGTTCCGGATCGAACTGCGCGAACGCGACCACTTGCCGCCGCACGTGCACTTGACCGGCGGTGGCGTGGATGTGCTCATCGAACTGGCCACGCTGCGCTCGGACGGCGGTGCTCCGACCGCGGTGCTGGCCGAGGCATTGGAGTGGGTCCGACTGCACCGCGACGACCTGCTGAAGGAGTGGAAGAAATGGCATCCATGAAACGCCCCCGATTCAAGGCCGTGAAGGCTCTGGTCCGGCATCGACTCAAGATGACTTTCATCGACGGGACGGTGTACACGGTGGACTTCACCCCGCTGCTTGCCGAATCCCCCGGTCTCGCGCCGCTGCGTGATGAGCGAGCCTTCGCTAAGGCGTGCTTGGGCGAGGGCGCCGGATGGTCGGCGGAATGGCCGGAGTTGGATATCCAGGTCGGGGCCGACACGCTCTGGCTTGATGCGATTGCGCAAAACGCACCCGACCAGAACACGCGGGAATTCGCCCGCTGGCGCGCACGCAACGGCCTGACCCTATCCGCCGCCGCTGCTGCCTTGAACATGACGCCACGCACGATCAGTGCGTACGGTACCGGCGCGCGACCCGTGCCCCGCGTTGTGGCGCTGGCCTGCAAGGGATGGGAAGCCGAGCGCGCAATCGACCATGGCACGCGCCGCGCTGCCGCACTCTGACCCTCGCGGCCCGAAGGGTGTGCACCGCAACGCGGTGCGCACCGATGCAAGCCGTGCGGTGCGCACCGATGCAACGGCGCCGCGACCGTGCGGTGCGCCTCGCTGCGCTCGGCACACCCTACGCACAACCCGCGCGATGGCCGTAGGGTGTGCACCGCAACGCGGTGCGCACCGATGTCACGGCGCCGCGCGATGCGCCCCGACGCGATGGCGCCGCGGCATCACACGCGCTCGATCAACTCGCGACCCTGGTTGCGGACGTTGCCGACGGCGGGTCGCACCGGATGGAACGCCAGCGACGGGATCGGTGCGGCGTGGGCGATCTCGGCGGCCTGCGCGGGGGTGCCGCGGATCCAGTCAGCGAGCAGTTCGGGTGGCAGCATCAGCGGCATGCGGTCATGCAGTCCTTCGATGTTGCCGGCGGCCGGCAGGGTGACGATGCTGAAACTCTGCAGCGGCGGCCCATCGGCTGGTGACCAGCGTTCCCAGATCGCGCCGAACATCAGCAACGGCTCCTGCATCGGGTGGATGTAGTAGGGCCGCTTGTGCGCACCCTCGCCCGGCCACTCGTAGTAACCGCTGGCCGGAATCAGGCAACGTCGCTGCTTCCAGGCACTGCGGAACGCGGGCTTGCTGGCCACGGTTTCGATGCGTGCGTTGATCGTCGACCAGGCGATCTTCAGGTCCTTCGACCACGCCGGAATCAGCCCCCAGCGCAACTCGCGCAACACTTCGGCGTTGTCGTCGTCGCGCACGATCGCCCAGGTCGATTGCGTCGGCGCGATGTTGTAGGCGGGTGCGGGTTGCACCGGCGGGTACCACAGCGAGAACGCCGCCGAGAACGCATGTACCTGCTGCCAGCTGTATTCGCGCGTGAAGCGTCCACACATGAGCAGGCTCCGTTGTCGACCGCGCGATGGTAGCGCCGCAACGATTCAGCGCAGCGTGCAGACCAGCGCGTCGGCCAGCGGCGCGGCGTCGGCAACGCTGCTGCAACCCGGGCATGCAGGGTCGACCGCGTAGCGCAACTCGCGAAACCGCATGGCCAGTGCATCGAACAGCAGCAAGCGTCCGCGCAGCGGTTCGCCAAGGCCGAGGAGCAACTTGATGGCTTCGTTCGCCTGCAGCGTGCCGATGATGCCGGGCAACACCCCGAGCACGCCGGCCTCGGCGCAATTCGGCGCTTCGCCAGGCCCGGGCGCCTCCGGAAACAGGCAGCGATAGCAAGGCGCGTTGCCGCGTCCGCCGCGCGCGTCGAACACGCTCACCTGGCCCTCGAAGCGATGCACGGCGCCGTACACCCACGGCAGGCGCAACTGCAGGCAGGTGGCGTTGATCAGTTGTCGCGTCGGGAAATTGTCGGCGCCATCGATCACCACGTCACAACCGTCGAGCAATTCAGCGGCATTGTCGTGGCGCAGACGTGCGGCGATCGCTTCGATGCGCACTTCCGGATTCAGCGCCGCCAGCGTTGCCGCAGCCGAATCCACCTTGCGCTGGCCGATGCGATCGTCGCGATGCAGGATCTGTCGCTGCAGATTGCTGCGTTCCACCACATCGTCATCGATCAGGCGGATGTCGCCAACCCCGGCCGCGGCCAGATAGAACGCCGCCGGAGAGCCCAAGCCGCCCGCACCGACCACGGCCACGCGCGACGCCTGCAAGCGCTGCTGACCGGCCGCGCCGACCTCGGGCAGGCGCAAATGGCGCGCATAGCGATCATCGGCGGACGCCTGCGTCGGCACGGACACCGGTCCGCCGAGTGCGCGCCACGCGTCCATACCCCCTCGCACCGAACAGGCGGCGACACCGGTCGCGCGCAGCGCCTGCGCCACGTGCAACGAGCGTACGCCGGCCGCGCACAGCACGTGGACGGAGCCGGTCACACCGCGGCTCCATTCGTGGATGGCCTCGAACCCGCCCGACATTGCGAGCCAGGTCGCCCCCGGGCATAGG
This sequence comes from Lysobacterales bacterium, assembly GCA_016703225.1. Taxonomy (NCBI): domain Bacteria; kingdom Pseudomonadati; phylum Pseudomonadota; class Gammaproteobacteria; order Lysobacterales; species Lysobacterales bacterium. The sequence continues at coordinate 24,869 of JADJCM010000010.1, read as the reverse complement.
CCACTGGCGATCTCGTCGGCTTCGCGCACGTCCAGAAAACACTCGCCGCGCGCGTATGCCGCGAGTGCCGCGGCGGCGTCGATCTCCGGCGCTGGCAGGATCGCGTTCATGCCGGGAACGGTCTGTCCCGATGCGGCGCGGGGCGTCGCGGCAGGCGCATGCGCACACACGATGGCAGCGGGCTCGACGCGAAATCGAAATCAGCCACGGCCATTGCTCAGAGATCGGCGCGGGTATTCAGGTTGGCGAAGGCCGCGGGGCCACCGTCGACGTGCGCTTCGGCCAGATTCAGATCCTCCTGCCAGCGCCACACCGCGCGTTCTCCTGCGCCCAGCGCATCGCGTGCCGAAGCCGCGAGATCGCGGCGATACAGCGCGAACAGGAACTGCCGCTGCTCGCCATCATGCACGACCACGACATCAGCACCGGTCTCATGCTGGCGCGCCAGCAGCAGCTCCGCCAAGTGCTGCGGAAACGCCGGCGTATCGCAGGGCACGGTCATCAGGAACTCGGTCGGGCACGCCTGCAGCAGCCGCGCGATACCGGCCAGCGGCCCGGAAAAATCAACATGGTCGTCGGCGTGCACCGGGTAGCCAAAGGCGCGGTAGCGATCGAGGTTGCGGTTGGCGCTGAGCACGATGCCGGCCACCTGCGGCCGCAGTCGCTCGATCATGTGCGCCACCAGTTCCCGCCCGTCGTGCAGCATCAGGCCCTTGTCCAACCCGCCCATGCGCTGCCCGCGACCACCGGCAAGGATGCCACCCGTGACTTGTTCGGACTCGGTCATGCGTCTGTTTCCCGTTGCCGCTTGCCAGTATGCCACCGCCGCGACGGATCAACGCTTCTTGACGTGGCGCATCAGGCGCCGTCGGCTCTGAACCTGCTTCTCGGTAAGTTCGTTGCGCTTGCCGGCAAAGGGATTGGCGCTGCCGCGGGTTTCGATCACCACCGGCGTGCCGACCAGCTTGTAGCGGCGACGCATGAAGTTCTCGAGATAGCGGATGTAGCTCGCCGGCAGCGAGTCGAGACGCGAGCCATGCAGCACGATGCGCGGCGGGTTGCGCCCGCCCATGTGCGAATAGCGGATCTTGGCGACCTTGCCGGACACCATTGGCGGCTGGAAGGCCTCGACCGCGATTTCGATGGCACGGGTCACCTCGCTCGCGCCCAGATCGATGATCGAGGAGGCATAGGCGCGATCCACCGCCGCCATCAGCTCGCGCATGCCGGTGCCGTGCTTGGCCGAAATGACGACGCGTTCGGCCCATGCCACGAAGTCGAGACGGCGCACCAGTTCGCTCTCGCAGCGCTCGCGCTGGTAGGCACCGAGTCCGTCCCACTTGTTGACGCAAACCACCAGCGCGCGCCCGGCGTCGAGTGCATAACCAAGCACCGACGCATCCTGGTCGGTCACGCCCTCGGCGGCGTCGATCATCAGCACCGCCACGTGCGCCCGTTCCAGCGCCTGCAGGGTCTTGATCACGCTGAACTTCTCGATCGCCTCTTCGACACGGCCCTTGCGCCGTACGCCGGCCGTGTCGATCAGCACATAGTCGCGACCATCGCGGGTCAGCGGCACTTCGATCGCGTCGCGCGTGGTGCCCGGCACTTCGCTGGCGATCACGCGTTCCTCGCCGAGCAGGCGATTGACCAGGGTCGACTTGCCGACATTGGGCCGTCCGATGATGGCCACGCGCACACCGGCGGCGTCCGGCAGTTCTTCGGCATCCGCGGCTTCGGGCAGCAAGTCGTCGATCGCCTGCATCAACTCCGGCACGCCGCGCCGGTGCGACGCCGCCATCGGGATGACCTGCGCCAGGCCGAGCGCGGAAAACTCGTTGACCGAAGCCTGCAGGTCGCGACCATCGGTCTTGTTGACGGCGAGGAGGATCGGGCGGCCATAGCGCCGCAACTGCGCGAGAATGATCTGGTCGGCGGCGGTCATGCCGTCCTTGGCATCGACCACGAATACCGCGAGCGCCGCTTCGTCTACCGCCGCCAGCGACTGGCGCACGGTCAGTTCCGCGATCAACTCGCGCTCGTCGGTCAGGCCACCGGTATCGACCACGACGAACGGCTGCGGCGCGCTGCGGCAAATGCCGTAGTGGCGGTCGCGGGTGACGCCGGGTTCATCCGCGACCAGGGCGTCGCGGCTGTTGGTCAGCGCGTTGAACAGCGTGGACTTGCCGACATTCGGGCGCCCAACAAGCGCTACGGCGGGCAACATGTTGGACTCCCGGGTTCGGTCAGTCGGCGTTCGCGTCGAGCGCGAAGGCCGCCAACTCGCCATCGATCGAGGCAACCACCACCTGCGCGCCAACCACCAACGGTGCCGCGCGCACGCCTTCGTCGCCGACGCGGAAGCGCTCGGCGGTGCTGCCGTCGGCGCGCTTGAGGATGTGCACATAGCCTTCGAAGTCGCCGACCACGAGATAGTCGCCCAGCACCGAAGGCGTTGTCAGCCAGCGATGCGCCAAGGCCTCCTGTTTCCACTGCGAACTGCCGCTGCGGCGATCAAGCGCCCACAGCGCGCCATCGGCATCGGTCACGTAGACATTGTCGCCGGCCACGCTGACTCCGGTGTAGGCAGACAGGTCACGCGTCCACAGGATGCGTCCGCCATCGCGCGTCAGTGCCGCGGCCTGGCCGCGAAACGTGACCACATACAGGGCATCATCGTCGAGCACCATCTCGCCGTCGATGTCGGTCAGGCGTTCGAGTTCGGTGCGGCCATTCGGCGTCGCGATCGTCTGCTCCCAGCGCAGAGCGCCGTCGGCCAGATCCAGCGCAACGACCTTGCCGTTGTCATAACCGACATAGACGGTGGTATCGGCGACCACCGGCACGGCACTGCCACGCAGGCTGATGAGGGGTACGCCACGATCGAACAACCACTGCCGCGAGCCGTCCGCAGTCTTCAGGCCGAACACGCGGCCGTCATTGCTGCGCACGATGACGATTTCGCCCGCGATCACCGGATTGGCCAACACCTCGGACGAGACTTTGGTCGCCCAGCGCGCGGCGCCGGTTTCGCGATCCAGCGCGATTACATCGCCATCCAGACCGCCCACCACGATCAGGCCGGAACCAACGCCAGGCCCGGACGACAGCCGGGTCGCAGCGTCAACCGACCAGCGGCGCTTTCCACCGATCAGGTCGATGGCGACGATCGTGCCTTCGAGATCACTTGCATAGACCACCCCCTCGGCCTCGACCGGGCGCGGCTGAGTGCCACTGCGCCCGGTGCCATCGCCAACGGCTTGCGACCACAGTCTGCGCATCGGCGCGGACTTGCTGAATTCGGTCAGCTCCGCCGCAGGATCGAGATTGTCCTTGGACGAACGCCCTTTCAGCCATTCGCAGGAGGACAGCCCGACCACGCACAACACCAGAAACAACGCGCGCATCATCAGCTGCCCGCCTTGGTCGCAGCAAGATCGTCGCGCTTCATTTCCACCATTTGCCGCCGCGGCGAAGCGGCATCGAGTCCGACCAGCGCTTCGTCGTAGGCACTCACGGCCTCGGCCTGGCGCTGGAGCGCGAGCAAGGCATCGCCGCGCACCTCGGCTGCGAGCGCCTTGTAACCGTCGGCGCCGATCTGCGTCGCCAGCGCCAGCGCCTGATCGAACTTGCCAGTCGCGAGCAGCAGGCGCGCGCGCCTCAGCATCGCCAGTTCCTTCAGCTCGGGCATGGTTACGTTCGCTTCGGCCCAGGCCAACGAGGCCAGCGCTTCGTCGTGCTTGCCTTCTGCCGTGGCCGTGGCCGCATCATTCAGCGCCGCCAGCGTCGCATACGGTGAGGCCGGATACTTGTCGCGCAAGGTCTTGCCGAGCGTCGCCACGGCGACCGCATCCTTCTTTTCGACCGCTTCGGCATAGGCGCGATACTCATCGCCAGCCAGCCCCGCGGTGCGGTTGCGATGGTGCGACCACTGCTCGAGCCCGTAGATGAGACCGATACCGGCGGCCAGGCCGATCAGAATCGACCCGGCGTTCTTGCGCACCCATTCGCGGACGCGCTCACTGCGCTCGTGTTCATCGAGTTCTTCAAGGGACATGCTGGTTTTCCTGTTGTTGCGGGGGCGCCGATGCGCCCCGGAGTCACGGCGTCGGCACGGATGCCGGTTCGAACAGACGCAACCGCGCGACATTGGCGCGGGCGTGGACGGCGAGATCGATCGGATTGCCGTCCGCGCGCAGGTCGACACCGCTCACATTACCGACCTTCACGCTCACGGCGCCAGTGGACTCGTAGCGCCGCGTCTGGCCGGCGCGCACGAGATTCTGCTCGATCGCACGACCGTCGACTGCGAAGATCTCGATCCAGCTGTCCTCCCGGAAATAGGCTTCCAGCACGTGCGTGCCGGGGGTTGCCGGCGTTGAAAACCCGGTCATCGAAGCCATCAGGGCCTGGCTCTCGGGAGCTTCGTCCGCGGCTTCGGTTTCACCAACGCCAGCTGAACCAGCACCGGGCACAGGCTCCGCCGTCGCGGTTGCGATCGGGTCAGAAGCGACCGTCGTCGGTCCCGACGTCGTCGCTGACACCGTCGACGGCGGAACGGCCGGAGGGTTCGCCGGCGACGCCGTGGCCGGCATCACCGGCTCCAGCATTTCCGATTCATCGAGGCTGCGGACTTGCGGCACCGGCGCATGGATGCCGCGGTTGGCAACCATGGTCAGCATCGGAATCGCGACCGCCAACGTGATCACGCCGCCGATCACCGCAACCCGGTAGCGCTCCCAGGTCGGTGCTGCCGGCGGGGCATCGGTGGATGCTTTCAGCACCGGCTCGCACAGACCCTCCAGCGCCCGCGACACGACGATCTGCGGCAGCTCGACCAGGGTCGCGTACTTGCTCAGGTAACCGCGCAGATAAATCGGCGCGCCGAGCCGCTCGAAGCGTTCGGCCTCGATGTCGGCCACGACCGATGTCGGCACGTGCAGCCGGTGCGCGACGTCTTCGCGCGACCAGGCGCGCGCCTCACGAGCGGCACGCAAACGTGATCCGAGTTGCGGGCGTTCGTCGGTGAATTCGACGCGCATCGAACTCCGCGTATCGAGCGCTGCCGATGCAGACAGCGCAGCGGGTTCGGGCGCAGCGTCGGCCGCAACCAGCGGCGCCGGCTCCGCGAGCGCAGTCGCAACCTCGCCAGGCGCAGCGGCCACGAACTCCGCCGCAGACGCAGCAGAGAGTTCGCTCGGCAGCAACGGCAGCGTCGCGCCCGCCGGCTCCGGCACCTTGTCGCCGACGGAGTTCGGTTCCTGGCCAACGTCGGTGACGATGGGTTTCTTCTTGCGAGAACGAGGTGCGCGCGTCATCGTGAACCCTGGTTGCGGTCGATGGACTCCGCCTCGGCGGACTCCGGGAATTCCGAGAGCAGCCGTTCGCGATAGCGCGTGACCGCACGCTGATCGTCGAGCGACTGTTCGATTCGGATGGCAAAGGTCAACGCCTGCGGCGAGGCCGGCACGACGCCGAGGTAACGTTCGAGGAAAGCGCGCGCGCGCATCGAATCCTTGCGCTGCATCGCCAGCATGGCCGATTGGTACAGTGCGTCAGGCATGTTTGCGTCGCGTTCCAGCGCCGCCCGCAACGCTTCGCCCGCGAGATCCAGCTTCCCGGCCGACATCGCACAGCTGCCGCGATTGAGCAGCGCCGTTTCGGGCGAACGGTAGAACGGGTCCATGAGCGCAGCCGCGAACAGCGGATCGGCCTGCTCGTATTGGCCTTGTGCGCACAGAAAGCGGCCCAGGTTGTTTGCCGTAAGCCCCGACTCCGGCGCGAGTTTCCGCGCCTCCAGATAATGCTTGCTGGCCATCGGGGTATTGCCCAACTGCTCGTAGAGCACGGCAATGACGGTGTGGCCGTCCGGATTGCGCGGCGACAGTTCAATGCCCTTCTTCAGCTTGTCCATGGCCAGGTCCAGCTTGCCCTGGCTCAGGTAGGCCTGGCCCAGCTGAATGTTGATCTTGCCGGCATCATTTGCATTGGGCTGGGTGTCGATCGAATCGGTGATCGAGGGTCGTCGAGTCTCGCTCTGCCGGGAAAAATCGCGACTACCCCCGCATGCCGCCACGGCCAGGCAAACCGCAATCATCAGACCGCTACGCTGCATTGACCCGCTCCTCTTGGCGGGCGCGGTGTTCGCGCGAACGCCGTGTGCGATCGAGCACCTGCCCGACCAGTTGCCCGCAAGCGGCGTCGATGTCGTCGCCGCGCGTTCGGCGCACGGTCGCGATCAGTCCGGCCTCCATGACGATGCGCTTGAACGCCTCGATCGTCTCCGGGTCGGAGCGCTCGTAGTCGGTACCGGGAAACGGATTGAACGGGATCAGGTTCAGCTTCGACGGCACCCGTCGCAACAGCTTGACCAGCGCCCGCGCGTGCTCGGGAAGGTCATTTACGCCCTTCATCAACGTGTACTCGAAAGTGATCGCCGCGCGCGGCCGTTTCGCCACGTAGCGATTGCACGCAGCCAGCAACTCGACGATCGGGTACTTGCGATTGAGCGGAACCAACTGGTCGCGCAGCGCATCGTTCGGCGCGTGCAGCGATACCGCCAGGCTTACATCGCTGCGCGCCGACAGCTCGTCGATCATCGGCACCAGGCCGGCGGTCGAGAGGGTCACGCGCTTGTTGGCGAGACCAAAAGCGAAGTCGTCGCGCATCAGGTCCATCGCGGCAACGACGTTCTCGAAATTGAGCAGGGGCTCACCCATGCCCATCATCACGACATTGGTTAACGGGCGTTCGCCACGTCCCAAGGCCTTCAACCGCTGGTTCGCGATCCACACCTGGCCGATGATCTCTGCCGTGGTCAGGTTGCGGTTGAAGCCCTGCTTCGCAGTCGAGCAGAAACTGCAGTTCAGGGCACAACCCACCTGCGACGATACGCAGAGCGTGCCGCGACTGGTCTCCGGGATATACACCATCTCGATGGCATTGCCGCCGGGCAGCGCCAGCACCCACTTGCTGGTGCCGTCCGCTGATTGCTGCTCATGCAGCACCTTCGGCAGCACCAGTTCGGCGCAGGCCTCGAGCCGTGTGCGCAAGGCCTTGCCGACGTCGGTCATCGCGTCGAACCGGTCCACTTGATGGTGGTATAGCCACTTCATCACCTGCTCGGCGCGGAACTTCTTCTCGCCGATGCCGATGAAGAACCGCTGCAGGCCCGCCCGATCCAGGTCAAACAGGTTGACCCGAACGGTTGCTGCTGCAGGGGTGGCCGCTTCGCTCACGAGCGCTCCAGGTCAACGCTTGCTGATTTCGGTAGTTGCAAAGAAGTACGCGATTTCGACTGCGGCGTTCTCGGCCGAATCGGAACCGTGCACGGCATTGGCGTCGATGGAGTCGGCAAAGTCGGCGCGGATGGTGCCCGGGTCGGCCTGCTTCGGATCGGTCGCGCCCATCAGTTCGCGGTTCCTCGCGATGGCGTTGTCGCCCTCAAGCGCCTGGATCATCACCGGGCCAGAGATCATGAACTTGACCAGCGCAGCGAAGAACGGTCGTTCACGGTGCACGGCGTAAAAGCCTTCAGCCTCGGCCTGCGACAACTGTTTCATCTTGGCCGCGACCAAGCGCAAGCCGTTCTTCTCGAATCGCGAATAGATTTCGCCGATGACGTTCTTGGCGACGGCATCGGGCTTGATGATGGACAAGGTGCGTTCCAGCGCCATGGGGACTCCAGACAAAGTTGAAAAGGATGGATAGGGGTGAAAATCGCGCGGAGCGTATCACGAAAGACCAGCCAAAACGCGAGCTTAGGCACGCTTTCACAGAAACCGCGAGACCATCGCGGGCGGCCGTCGCGGCGGGACACAGGACTCGCACGCTTGCTTCGTACGCGTCCGACCGCTAGAGTCGCGTGCTTTCTTCACGACCAATCAGGCCCTTTGCCATGAAAGTCCTCTCCTCCCTCAAGTCCGCGAAGAGTCGCCACCGTGACTGCAAGATCGTCCGCCGCCGCGGCAAGGTCTTCGTGATCTGCAAGTCGAATCCGCGATTCAAGGCGCGCCAGCGCTGAACCGCCAGACCGGCGGAACCCCGAAAGAGCCGGCCCAGGCCGGCTTTTTTGTTGCCTGCCTTCCAGACCGCCGCGTCGCCGGTACCGCCCCGCTGGGCACTCGCCAGCCAGAGTGCCGCCTCGGTCATGGCGCCGCGCTCCAGCATTTGCTACAAAGCGCCCCCACAACCTTCGGGATGCCGACATGAAGCGTTTTCTGGTCGCCCTCGCCTGCGCACTGTCCGTCGGGGCAGTGCAGGCCGACACCCTTCTGATCGATCGCAGCAAGCGCGCCGAGGCCGCAGCCCTGCCGCGTCGCGGCGCCCTGATGAGCACGGTCGAGGCCCAGTTCGGCGCCCCGAACGAGAAGCGCGATGCCGTGGGCGTGCCGCCCATCACGCGCTGGGTCTATCCGGCTTTCAGCGTCTATTTCGAACATGACCATGTCGTGCACGCGGTCCTGAACAAGTCCTCGGCAAACGAGCAAGGGCCCAAACCCGTCCAATGAACGCGGTGGCCTGGCAACTCCCCGCCGAGTGGGAATCCCAGTCGGCGGTCCTGATCGCGTGGCCGCACGCCGGCACCGATTGGGCGGCCAACCTGGCCGAGGTCGAGTCGACCTACGTCGCCCTGGCGCACGCCGTGACCCGCTTCCAGCCGCTGCTGGTGGTGGTCGCCGACAACGCGCTGCGCACGCACGTGCAGATGCGCCTGCGCGGCGCCAGCGTGGACATGGCGCGCGTGCGGCTGGTGGTCGCCGACTACGACGACACCTGGCTGCGGGACTCCGGTCCGATCACGCAGCGCTCCGGCGACCGCTTCCGCCTGCTCGATTTCCGCTTCACCGGCTGGGGCGGCAAGTTCGACGCCTCGCGAGACGACCGGCTGATCGGTACCCTGCACGCGCAACACGTGTTCCGCAACGCCGGGCACGAACGCAACGATTTCGCACTCGAGGGCGGCGCGATCGAGGTCGATGGCAACGGCACCTTGATGAGCACCCTGACCTGCCTGCATCAGCGCCATCCGCAGATGTCGGAGCAGGCACTGTGCGAACGCCTCGGTCAGGTCTTCTCGGCGGCACAGGTGGTGTTGCTGAAGGCAGGCTAACTGCAGGGTGACGACACCGATGCGCACATCGACACCCTCGCCCGCTTTGCGCCGGATCGCACCATCGTGTTCCAGGCCTGCGACGACGCGCTCGACCCGCACTACCCGTCGCTGGCGGCGATGCGCGACGAACTGGCAACGATGCGTGATGTTGACGGCCACCCCTACCGGCTGCTGCCGTTGCCCTGGGCGCAACCCATGCACGCCGCGGACGGACGGCGACTGGCGACTTCTTATGCGAACTTCCTGATCATCAATGGTGCGGTGCTGATGCCGGCCTACGGCGATCTCGCCGATGCCGAGGCCAAACGCGTGCTCGCACGCGCGTTCCCGGGGCACGAGATCGTCGCGGTGCCGGCGCGCTCGCTGATCGAGCAGAATGGCAGTCTGCACTGCATCACCATGCAGTTGCCCGAAGGAGTCGTCGATGTCGCGTAAGTCCCTCTCGGTCGCCCTGCTGCAGGAACAGGACCGTGGCTCGGTGGCCGCCAACCTCGACGCCATCGAGGCCGGCCTGCGCGAAGCCGCGGCCAACGGCGTCGAACTGGTGCTGCTGCAGGAACTGCACAACGGCGCCTACTTTTGCCAACACGAATCGGTCGATGAATTCGATCGCGCCGAACCGATCCCGGGCCCGAGCACGCAACGCCTCGGCGCGCTCGCCAAGGAACTGCGCCTGGTCGTGGTCGCGTCCCTGTTCGAACGCCGCGCCGCTGGCCTGTATCACAACACCGCCGTGGTCTTCGAGCGCGATGGTTCCATCGCCGGCAAGTACCGCAAGATGCATATCCCGGACGATCCGGGTTTCCTCGAGAAGTTCTACTTCACGCCCGGCGACCTCGGCTTCGAGCCGATCCAGACCTCGGTCGGCAAGCTGGGCGTGCTGGTCTGCTGGGACCAGTGGTATCCGGAAGCGGCGCGCCTGATGGCGCTGGCCGGCGCCGAATTGCTGCTCTATCCGACCGCGATCGGCTGGGACCCGAACGACCCCCAGGACGAGAAGGATCGCCAGCGCATGGCCTGGGTGTTGTCGCAACGCGGCCATGCGGTTGCCAATGGACTGCCGGTGCTGAGCTGCAACCGCGTCGGCTTCGAAGCGAGCCCGAGCGGCGGCGCCGGTATCCAGTTCTGGGGCACCAGCTTCGTCGCCGGGCCGCAGGGAGAATTCCTGGCCGAGGCCGACAGCGAGTCGCAGACCCTGCTCTGTGTCGAGATCGACCTCGCGCGCAGCGAGCAGGTGCGTCGCATCTGGCCGTTCCTGCGCGACCGCCGCATCGACGCCTATGTCGACCTGCTGAAGCGCTACCGTGACTGAGTCCGCAGCATTCGCCGCGGCAGCGGCCGAGGACCAGCCCATCCGCCGCATCCATCGCGACGGCACCGAATTCGTGCTGCTCGGCACCGCACATGTATCGCGGCGCTCGGCCGAAGCAGTGCGCGAGATCATCGAGGCCGAGTCCTTCGATGCGATCGCGATCGAGTTGTGCGAACACCGCGCGCGCTCGATCGAGGACCCCGACGCCGTCGCGCAGATGGACCTATTCCGCGTGCTGCGCGAAGGCAAGGCCGGCGTGGTCATGGCCGGACTCGCACTCGGCGCCTTCCAGCGCCGCCTCGCGGAACAGTTCGGCATCGAACCCGGCGCCGAAATGCGCACGGCGATGCTGGAAGCGAAAACACGCGGGCTCGACTGCTGGCTGATCGACCGCGACGTCGGGCTGACCTTGCGCCGCGCCCGCGCCGCGCTGGGCTTCTGGGACAAGACCACGCTCACCGCCGGAATGATCGGCTCGGTGCTGTCGTCGGACGACATCTCCGAGGAAGAGATCGAGAAGCTCAAGCAGGGCGACGTGCTGCAAAGCACCTTCTCGGAGTTCGCGAAGCAGTCCGAACACCTCTATCGTGCATTGATCGCCGAACGCGATCAGTTCATGGCCGCCAAGCTGCGCGCGGGCGCGGACAGGCCGGACAAACCCGCCAAGGTGCTGGCCGTGCTCGGCGCCGGCCATCTCGAAGGCATCGCGAACCATCTGAGCGAAGGTCGCGAAGCGCCGAATGAAATGCTTGCGCCGGTCAGCGCCGAGCCGCCACCGTCGCGCTTCGGCACCTGGTTCGGCATAGGCCTGACCCTGCTGGTGGTCGCGCTGTTTGCGATCGCGTTTTCGAAGAGCATGGATCTCGGCTGGCAACTGGTCGAAACCTGGGCGCTCGTCACCGTAACCGGCGGCCTGATTGGCGGCATCGCGGCGATGGCGCATCCGCTGGCGATCCTGGCCGGCGCCTTGACCTCGCCTGTGACGACCCTGCATCCGGCGCTCTCGTCCGGCATGTTCTCGGGTGCGATTCAGGCCTGGCTGCGACGACCCAAGGTCGGCGACTTCTCGGCCCTGCGCGACGATCTGATGCACTGGAAGGGTTGGTGGCGCAACCGCGTTGCGCACGTCTTCGTCACTTTCATGCTGACCAACCTTGGCACCGCGATCGGCTTCTACGTCGCGGTGTCGAAGATGGGCGCCATCGTCGCAAAGCACTGAGCGCCCTCGGCTACGGCGCCGATCGTCAGGTCAGTTCGGCCCCGGGCTTGAAATACCCGCGTCCGATCGCGCGCCTGAAGAACGCACGAGAATGGATGCGCCAGTCGTCGAAGATGGCGAGGATGGCCGGCAACACCAGCAGAGTGATGATGGTCGAGAAAATCAGACCGCCAACGATGGCGCGCGCCATCGGAAAGTACGGCGGTCCGTCGCCGCCGACCTGGGTGGTGCCGATGCACAGGGGCAGCATGCCGAAGATGGTCGTGGCCATGGTCATCAGCACCGGGCGCAAGCGATCGCGACTGCCCTGCACCAGCGCGTCGTGGCGACTCAGGCCTTCCTGGCGCAACTGGTTGATGTGCTCGACCATGACGATGCCGTTGTTGACGACCACCCCCATCAGGATCAGGAACCCGATTCCGGCCATCAACGAGAACGTGGTGCCGGTGAGCGCGAACAGCCAGTACATGCCCAGGTAGGAAAACAGGATCGAAGTCAGGATCGCGATCGGGTACAGCAGCGACTCGAACACCGCCGCCATCACGATGAAGATCATCATCAGCGCCAGCAGCGTGTTGAACCCCATCTGCGCGCCGGCCTCGTCCTCGTCGTTGAAGCCACCGCCAAAGGTCCAGCGATATCCGGGCGGCAACGCCAAGGCATTCATCGATTGCTCGATGTCCTTGCGCACTTGCTCCATCGACGCATCCTTGACCAGGTTCAGCTGCAACTGCAGCGCCGTTTGACGATTGGTCCTGGAAATCGCCGAAGGCCCGGCCTCGGCGCGCGCATCGACCAGCGACATCAGCGGCACCAACTCGCCGTTCGGCGCCTTGATGCGCAAGCCACGCAGGTCGTCGATTCCCTGCGAATCAGCGCCCTGGAACTTCACCGAAACCGGCACTTCCTGGCCCTCGTGGCGATACTCGCGCAGGTTCACGCCGCGCATCGCGATGCCAATGAATTGCGCCACCTGCTGTGAGGAGAACCCGTAGCGCAGGGCCCGCTCACGATCGACCCGCACCTGGATTTCCTGCTCGCTGCCGGCGAGGCCGGTCTTGATGTCGCGCACTCCGTGGACCTTGCCCAGAACCTCGCGCGCCAGCGGCGCAAGTTCGTCGAGCAATTCGCTGGACTCGCCGACCAGCGATACCTGCAGCCCGTCCGCGGAACCGCCTCGGCGGCCCTGCCCGAAGCTCACCGTGCCGATCGGCAACTGCGGCAGCCCGGCGCGGATTTCCTCCTGGATCAGTGTGCTGGCCTTCTTCGCGACATCATCGTCGGTCAGCACCAGAGCTGTCATTGCATTGCCGCGCTCGTCGAAATAGCTGTAGACGGACACGATCTCGAACTTCTCCTTGTTCTCGAGCAGGAACTTCTCGACCCGAACCACGCTCTTGCGCAGCTCGTCGAGCCGGTAGATTCCGTTCAATTCATACTGCAGCCGCATGTCGCGCGTTTCGCCGCTCGGAAACATGTCGGTCTTGGTGAATCCGATCGGGATGAAGCTGAGCAGCAGCAGCGCGACCATCATCCACATGGTGCGCACGCGGTGGTGCAGCGTCCAGTCGATCGCGCGCGCGTAGGCGTTGCGGAAATTCAGCACCCAACGCTGCTGCAGCCCGTGCTGCGGTGTCTGGATGCGCGCCGAAATCATCGGAATCAGGCTGATCGCAACCAACCACGACGCCAGCAGCGAAATGGTGATCGTGATCGCGACGTTCTTCAGGTACAGGCTGATGAAGTTCGGCTCGCCGAAGATGTTCGGCAGGAACACCACGCAGTGGCACAACGTTCCGGCCGAAATCGCGATGGTCACGTTCCGCACCCCGACGCTGGCGCAACGGATGGGGTCGTTCGGCCATTTCTCGCGTTGCTGGTAGATGCTCTCGACTGCGACCACAGCGTTGTCGACGACCATGCCGACGCCGAGCAGCAGGCCCATCATCGACAGGATGTTGAGCGTCACGCCGGCGAAGTACATGAAACCGAGCGTCATCGTGAAGCAGATCGGGATCGCCAGCGTGACCATCAGCGTCGAGGCCCAGTGACGCAGGAACAGATACAGCACCAGTACTGACAGCAACAGCCCGATGACGCCGGCGCGCGCCAGTTCGTTGAGTGAACTGGTCACGCCCTCGGCCTGGTCTTGCAGAAAGAAGATCTCGATGCCCTGCATGTCCGGGTCCGCGCCGATGCGGCGTACCTCGGCCAATGCAGCGCGTCCGACATCCACCAGGTTGGCGCCGCGTTCTTTGTAGATCTCGACGCCCACCGCCGGTCGCAAGTCGAGGTGCCGCTCGTAATCCATCTTGCGCGGCCGCAGGCGCACTTCGGCGATATCGCGCAGGCGCAGTCCGCGGCCATCGATCACCAGATTGCGGAAGTTCTCCAGTGACTCGATTTCACCGACCGGCTGCACCCGGTAGCGCAGATCGCCATCGCTGATCACGCCGCCAGAGGTCGAGAAGCTCGACGCGGTCAGCCGCGCATTCAGTTCGGCCAGATCGATGCCATGGGCGGCAACCCGGTCGGCATTCAGTTCGATCTGCACCTCCGGCGGCTCCACTCCCTGCAACTCCACGCGGGCGACGCCGGCAATCCGCTCCAGTGGACGCTTGAGCTTGCGATCAAGCAGGTCGTAGGAATTACCGAGATCGCGCCCGGAGGCAATTCGCAGGCTCAGCACCGCCTGATCCGAGGTCGAAAACTTGAACACGAAGAAGCGCCGCACGTCGCTCGGCATCTGCGCGCGTGCCGCTTCCAGGCGATCACGCGCCTCCACTGCCTTGATCGCGATGTCGACGTCCCAGCGGAACTCGATGAAGATCTCCGCGCCATCGGCGCGCGCATTGGAGTTGATGCGCTTGATGCCCGACAGCGTCGCCAGCACTTCCTCGGCCGGCCGCACCACCGAGCGCTCCACTTCCTCCGGGGTCGAGCCGGCATAGGGCACCTGGATGAACAGGAACGGCGCGTCGATTTCCGGCAGGAACTCAAGCGGCAGCCGCACCGCCGCCAACAGGCCCACGACCACCAGCGAGATGAATGCCATCACCGTGGTGACCGGGCGCCGCAGACTCAGATCGACCAGGCTCATGCCCTACTCCACCGTGGCCGCTGCAAGTTCGGCGCGGCGCGCGGCTTCGACGTAGTCGGAGTCCAGGCGACGATCGAGCAACAGGTAGACCACCGGAATCACCACCAGGGTCAGTACCGTAGATACGGCCAAACCGGCGATCACGGTGATCGCCATCGGCTGGCGGATCTCGGCGCCATCGCCCAGCCCGAGCGCCATCGGCAGGAAACCGACCAGCGTGGTTACCGTGGTCATGGAGATCGCGCGCAGGCGCGAGCGCCCACCCTCGACCAGGGCATGGAACTTCGACACGCCGCTGCCACGCAACTGGTTGACGCGGTCGATCAGCACGATGGCGTTGTTCACGACGATGCCGGCGAGCATGATGATGCCGATGCCGGCAATCACCGACAGCGGCATGCCGAACAGCTTCAGCCCGACCACGGCGCCGACCAGAGCGAGCGGGATCGAGAACAGGATCACGAACGGGTGCAGCAGCGATTCGAACTGCGACGCCATCACCAGATACACCAGGAACACCGCCAGCGCGAGCGCGAACAGCAAGGAGTCGATCGAGGCTTGCAGCTCCTCGCTCTGCCCGCTGACGCGCACATCGACTCCCGCTGGCAGCGTTGCCGCCACCAGCAGGCGCCGCGCCTCGCTCGCTGCGGTGCCGAGATCGCCGTAGGCCAGGTTCGCCGAAACCACTGCCACGCGCTCCTGATCCGAACGCCGGATCTCGCCTGGTCCCTCGGTGGCGACGATGTCGGCGACCGCAGCCAGCGTCACCGGCTTGTCGCTCTGCGGGTTCACGATCAGGTTGCGCACGTCTTCAACCGAGGCGCGATCCTGTTCCAGCGCGCGCACCAGCACATCGATCTTGCGCTCGCGGAAGCTGTAGCGAGTAGCCACCTCGCCGCGAACCTTGCGCACCACCTGGTCGGCGATCTGGCGCGTGGTCAGACCCAGCGCAGCGGCGCGCTCCTGATCGAAACGGATCTGGATCTCGGGCTGGCCCTGCTCGACCGTGGACTTCACGTCGCTGTAGCGGTCCGAGGTCTGCAGCGCCGCGACCACCGCACGACCGGCGGCCTTGAGTCGATCCAGGTCATAGGCGGCGATCTCGATCTCGAGCGGTGTCGAGTAGTTCAGCAGCGCCGGCCGCGCAAAATTGGCGTCGTGCACGCCTAGCGCTTCGGCCGACAAACGCAGCTTCGCCATCGAGCGCGCCTCGGCCTCGGCCCCGGCGCCCTCGGCCAGACCAATCACCAGTCGCCCGATGTTCTCGCCACTCTCGGTCGGACTTGCGTCGAGCCGCGTGCCGGCGCCGCTGACACCGTAGATCGTCGCGATCTCGGCATCGTCCATGTGCCGGCGCTGCATCTCGCGCACGATCGCGTCGGTGCGCGCCAGCGGTGTGCCCGGGGGCAGCTTCAGGGTCGCCTCGTACTGGCCCTGCGCCAACTGTGGCACCAGATCGACGCCAAGACCCGGCACCAGCATCAGGCTCGCAGCAAAGGCCAGCAGAGCCACGCCCAGCACCTGCGCCGGATGAGTCAGCGCGTAGGGCAGAAACTCCGTGTAGCGCTTCTCCATTGCGCCCTGGACGCGATGGGTGGCCGCGGCCAGCGGCAACAGCACCCAGGACAAGACTCGCGCAATGATGCCAAACAGCCGGCTCAGCAATCGCGTCAACGCGAACACCACGAAGCGCAACGCCACGCCGATGGCGCGCAGCACGACTACGCACAGGCGCAGCAGCCGGCTGCGCGGCAGTGGCGCGGGCGCGGGCGCTGGTCCTGCGCCGTCGCTGCGGTGACCGATCTCTGCCCGCAGCGAAGACAGCATCGGAATCAGCGTCAACGACACCGCCAGCGACACCATCAGCGAAATCGTCACCGTCAGCGCCTGGTCGCGGAACAGCTGCCCGGACACGCCCTCGACGAACACCAAGGGCAGAAACACCGCGACCGAAGTCAGCACCGACGCGACCACCGCCATGCCGACTTCCCGTGTGCCCCGGATCGCCGACTCGAGAATGCCCATGCCCTGTTCGCGCAGGCGCGAAATGTTTTCGAGCACCACGATCGCGGCGTCCACGACCATGCCGGTCGCAAGCGCGAGACCGCCAAGCGACATCACGTTCAGGCTGATGCCGAACTGGCCCATGAAGAAAAATGTCGCGATGATCGAAACCGGCAGCGACAAGCCGATCACGAACGTCGACCAGGCATGGCGCAGGAACAGGAAAATCACCAGGATCGACAGCAGTCCGCCCTGGATCGCAGCGCTGGTCACTTCGTCGAGCGAGCCGCGGATGAACCGGCTCTGGTCGTCGATGCGTTCGAGGCGGGCGCTGGCCGGCAACTGACTTGCTTTCTCCAGTAGCGCCACCGCCCGCTTGACGCCTTCCGCCACCGCCACGGTGTTGGCATCGCCTTCCTTGTAGATCGCGATTTCGACCGCCTCGCGGCCGTCGACGCGGATCACCGAATCGCGTTCGCGGAAACCCTGGCGCACGCTTGCGACATCGCGCAGGCGCAGCGTTATTGCTCCGTCCGGGCTGAGCAGCATCGCGCCGATCTCCTCGACGCTCGCAAACTGGTTGATGGTTCGCACCAGGAAGCGCTGCGCGCCCTCATCGAGGCGGCCGCCGGACACGTTCACGTTCTCCGATCGCAAGCGGTCGATCACGTCGCCCACGCTCAGGTTCAACTGCTTGAGCTTCTGCTGGTCGATCTCGACCTGGACTTCGTCTTCCAGCCCACCACCAATCTTGACCGCGGCGACACCGGCCACTGGCTCCAAACGCTTCTTCAACTCGTCGTCGGCGTAGCGGCGCAGTTGCTTGAGTTCGGCCTCGTTGAACTTGTCCGACTCGCCGGCGCCCATCAGCGCGTAACGCAGGATCGGTTCGGTCGAAGGGTCGAAGCGCAGCAGCTGCGGCCGCGTCGCTTCCATCGGCAACTGCAGCACCTCGAGCTTCTCGCGCACTTCCAGGCCGGCCAGTTCCATATCCGCGCCCCAGGCAAACTCGAGCGTCACGTCGGACTGGCCGCTGCGCGACACTGACTTCACCCGGCGCACATTCTTGACCACACCGAGCGCTTCCTCGACCGGCTCGCTGATCAGGTTTTCGATCTCTATGGGCGCCGCGCCGCTGTATTCGGTACGCACCGTCAGCGTCGGATAGGACAGGTCCGGCAGCAGGTTCACCTTCAGATCGCCGAGCGCGATCAGCCCGAACAGCACCACGGTGACCGTGGCCATGCCAATGGTGACGCGTCGCCGCGTCGAGACTTCGCTCCGGCTCATGGCGCGTCCGCCTCCACGATCTGCACCCTGCCGCCATCACGCAGCGCCGACTTGCCGACGGTGACGACGCGGTCGCCATCCTTCAGCCCCTCGACTACTTCGGCATCGACGCCACTCAGATAGCCAAGCTTCACCTCGCGGCGCTTGGCCAGAAACACCGGAACCGGCTTGACCGGGGCCGCCGGTTTCGCGGCCTCACCGGTGCCACCGAAGAACTTGGCAAACCAGCCGGGCTTTGCCGTCGCCGCGCTCTCGTCCTTGCGCACGGCCGGGGCCGGCTCCAGCACGAACACCGCCGTTTCGGCATCGCCCTCCATAAGTGCTTCGCGCGGAACCACCAGCGCATCGACGCGACGGTCGTACACCACCTCCACGCGCCCGAACATGCCCGACTTCAGTCGCCGCGTGGCGTCGCGATACTCGGTGGTCACGCGAAAAGTGCCGGTTGCGGCATCGACCACGGGACTGACGCGAGCCACGAGCCCCTCGAACGTCACTCCCGGCAAAGCGTCCACGCGCATGGAGACCTTTTGGCCCGGACTCAGTGTCGTCAACTCGCGCTCGGGCACATTCAGCACGGCCAGCAGCGGGTCGAAATCGTCGATGCGGAACAGGCCCTGGTTGATCTGGATGAGATTGCCCTCCTTGACCATGCGCACCGAGATCACGCCATCGATCGGCGCAAGGATGCGGGTATAGTCGAGTTCGAGCTTGGCGATGTCGTAACCGGCCTTCTGCGTCTCCAGATCGAAGCGCGCCCGCTCGTGCGCCTCGGCGCTGACCAGATTGCGCGCGAACAGGTCGGCGGCGCGGCGGAAGTCGTTCTCCAGTCGCTTCAGGTTGGCCTCGGCACGAGCGAGTTCCAGACGCGGCTTCTCAGGATCGAGTTGCGCAAGCAGGTCGCCGGCGTGAACCGCATCGCCTTCCTCGACCCGAAGCTGCAGCAGAACGCCACCGGTCTTGGCCACGACCATGGCCTGGTTCTCCGGTTCCAGGGCGGCGGTGCCGGAATAGCTTGCGACGATCGCCTTGCGTCCTGCCGTGGCCGCCTCGACGGGCACCGGCACATCGCTTTCCGCCGACTCGCTCGCGCCCTTCGCCGCGTCCGGGCGACCGCCACAAGCGGAAAGCGCGAGCAGCGCAATGAAGACACAACCTGAGAATTGGCCTACAACCACTTGTTTCTTATGCATTGGAGCTCGCCGAGACCTACAAAGGAGGAGTGATGGTGTTGTATAGTAATAGAACACCTAAAGAGCGTCATAGGCCGGAAGTCGCGCATGCCTGCGGCCTCCGGCAGAATGCCCGCAACGAAGTGTTCGCCGCGTAGACGCTGCGATCACATCGGCGTCGTCAGGCTATACAAGATGTTCACGAACCGTCGCGGAGCCGGCAGCATAGGACCCGCTCCGGCGCTAGCCGATCGATCCCGCGCCCGCCCGGCGGCCGCGGCCAGACTTTCTCATCAGAGGACCGAATCGCCGATGTCCCGCCTGCCCCTGAGCATTTTCGCCTTGGCTCTCGCCACCCTCACCACCGCCGCCAGCGCGGCCGGGAACCCCGAGGCGGGCAAGAAGCGCGCCTACACCTGCACCGGTTGCCATGGCATTCCCGGATACAAGAACACCTACCCGATGTACAGCGTGCCGCGCATCGCCGGCCAGAGCGAGCACTACCTGGTGAATGCGCTGCACGCCTACAAGAGCGGTGAACGCAAACACCCGACCATGGCCGCACAGGCACAAAGTTTTTCCGATCAGGACATCGCCGACATCGCGGCGTATCTGGCGAGCGCGAAATGAGGACGATGCCAATGCGCCATTCCATGCTGCTCGCCGTGATCGCACTGGGCGCGATCGCTCCCGCCGCGTCTGCCGGCGATGCCGTCGCCGGCCGGACCAAGGCCGCAGTCTGCGCCGCCTGTCATGGCGCCGACGGCAACAGCCCGATCGACGCGAACACTCCGAAGCTCGCCGGCCAGCACGAGGATTATCTGGTGAAGGTCCTGCGCGACTACCGCTCCGGCGCCCGCGCCAACGCCATCATGGGCGCGCAAGCTGCCGGCCTGAAAAACCAGGACATCGACGACCTCGCGGCTTATTTCTCATCGCAACCGGGCGACGTGAAAGAAATCCCGTAGCGCCGCAACAAGACGGGGTCGGCGTAGATTTCCGAGTGCGGAGTGCGGAGTGCGGAAATCCACTCTGACCCCGTTTTCGCGCTTCAGCGCTTGATGTAGGGCTGGTCGCCGCAGCTGTGGTCGGTGGCATCGCGCACTGCCGTCACGCCGGGTACGCGCGCCTTGAGGGTCTTCTCGATGCCCTCGCGCACGGTGGTTTCAACCATGCCACAGCCGTGGCAGCCGCCGCCGAAGCGCAGCACGACGACGCCATCGGCGTCGATCTCCTCCAACGTCACGCGCCCGCCATGAGCGGCCAGTTGCGGACTGATTTCGAAGTCCAGCACATAGCGCACGCGCTCGACGATGCTGGCGTCCACGCCCGGCTCGCGGCCCTTGATGTGCGGCGCGCGGATGGTCAGCTGGCCGCCAGTGGCGCCGTCGAGATAATCGATCTCGGCCGCGTCCAGCCAACGCGTGCTGGCCGCATCGACGTATAGAGTGAATCCGTCGCATTCGAGCGTCCACTCTTCGCCATCGAGATCGCTGGGCTCGCAGAACTCCAGGCGACAATCGGCCTTGGGCGTACCCGGGTGCAGCGCGGCCAGGCGGATGCCCAGTCCCTCGATGCCCTGTCCGGCCAGGATGCGGTGGAAGTGGTTTCGGGCGTTCGCGGAGATCGAGATCACTGGGGTTCCTGCTCGGTGGAGGCTTGACGATTCGGCCGATGGCGATATGGTGCCGCGCGTCGCCACGACAAGACAGGGAAAATCGCCGATGAGTCCCACCCTCGCTTCGCTCGCCAGCCAGCACTGCCGACCACGCAAGGGCGCCGAACACGCGCTCGGTCGACGCGAGGCGGAACTCCGGCTCGCATTGCTGCCCGGTTGGGGCCTGTCGGACGACGCCAATCTGATCAGCAAGGACTTCCGCTTCGGCCACTTTCACCACACCATGGCGTTCGTCAATGCCCTGGCATGGATCGCGCATGTCGAGGACCACCATCCGGACATGGAAATCGGCTACGGACACTGCCTGGTGCGCTTCAGCACCCACGACGTCGGCGGGCTGTCCGAAAACGACTTCATCTGCGCCGCAAAGGTCGAAGCCCTGCACGCGGAACGCGCATCCTGATCAGTCGCGTGGCCAATTCGCCAGCGCGGCTTCGAGCTCCGCAGCCAGCGGCGCATGAAACAGGTAATCGCGTTCTGGATCACCGACGCGGAAGCCGAACTCGGCGGCATGCAGGAACAGCCGCTTCAAGCCGAACCGCTTCGCTGCCCGATTGGCCTCGCTGTCCCCGTACTTTTCGTCGCCGAGCAGCGGGTACCCGAGATGCTGGGCATGGACGCGGATCTGGTGAGTGCGTCCGGTCTCGATGAGGACCTCGACCAGCGTCGCATCCCGTAGCCGTTCCAGCACCTTGAACGTGCTGCGCGAGGGTTTGCCCTCATCATCGACCGTGACCATGCGCTCGCCGCCCTGCAGTACATTCTTCGCGAGCGCAACATCGACGTGCATCTTGTCCTTCGGCAGGCGCCCGGCGAGCAGGGCCAGATAACGCTTGCGCGTGCGATTTTCGCGGATCTCGGTCTGCAATTGGGTCAGTGCCGGGCGTCGCTTCGCAAACACCAGCACGCCGCTGGTGTCACGATCGAGTCGATGCACCAGTTCGAACGCTTCGTCGGGTCGCGCCTGGCGCAGCAACTCGATCGCCCCGAAGCTGACGCCGCTGCCCCCATGCGCAGCGATGCCGCAGGGCTTGTTGAACACGAGATAGTGTCGGTCCTCGAACACGATCCAGGACGGCACTTCCTTCAACAGTCGCTCTGGAGCCTGGCCGGGGTCGCGCGGCTCGGGCACACGCACTGGCGGCAGCCGCACTTGGTCGCCGGACGCGATCCGCGTGTCCGGCTTGCAGCGTTTTCCGTTCACCCGCACCTGCCCGGTGCGCAGCAGGCGGTAAACGTGCGTCTTCGGCACGCCCTTGAGCGTGTTGAACAGGAAATTGTCGAGGCGCTGTCCGTCCCGGTCCTCGCCAATGGCGAGGATCTGAACCGACGGCACGACGGTGCTCTCAGCCGCTTGCGGCCTCGGGTTTGCGGGTTTGCTCATCGGCGGCTAGAATCGAACTGCGATCAGCGTCGAAAACGGGCTTCGATCAATTACTTATCGAACCTGTTTGTCGCGCCTGCGGCAATGGAAGGGGCGGGAACTCTGCAGCGACGAAAACGTCCTGCACCCGGACATCGTATCCGAGCGGCAGGCTCTTGCGGATAGTGCGGAAGCACAACCGCCTCGGTGTGACGTCACCGACCGGTCAGGACTCGACCGGAGACTTCCGAGTCCAACACCCCAGTAAATTTTGCGCCCGACCGGGCGTACCGCCGCCGAATTCCAAGTGTCGAACGCTGCGTGGCGAGGCGAGAGCCCCGTGCGCGAAGACACGAAGATCAAGTGCCGAAGCGGGCGCCGCGCCAGGAGCGCAAGGAAGCATTCACAATGAAGCGTATGTTGATCAACGCAACTCAGCGGGAAGAGTTGCGCGTGGCTATCGTCGATGGCCAGAACCTGTTTGACCTCGATGTCGAAATCCCGTCGCGCGAGCAAAAGAAGTCGAACATCTACAAGGGACGCATCACCCGCGTCGAACCCAGCCTCGAAGCCTGTTTCGTGGAATACGGCGGCGAACGCCACGGCTTCCTGCCGCTCAAGGAAATCGGCCGCGAGTACTTCACGCCCGGCCTCGACCCGAACAAGGCCGGCATCCGCGAACTGCTGAAGGAAGGCCGCGAGGTCATCGTCCAGGTCGACAAGGAAGAACGTGGCAACAAGGGCGCGGCCCTGACCACCTTCATCAGCCTGGCCGGCCGCTATCTGGTGCTGATGCCGAACAATCCACGCGCCGGAGGCGTGTCGCGTCGCATCGAAGGCGAGGATCGCTCGAACCTGAAGGAGACCATGGATGAACTCAAGCTCCCCGACGAAATGGGGCTGATCATCCGCACCGCCGGTCTCGGCCGCGATGCCGAAGAGTTGCAGTGGGACCTCGATTACCTGCTTCAGGTGTGGAAGGCAATCACCGAGGCGACCCAGGGCCGCGCCGCGCCATTCCTCGTCTACCAGGAATCGAAACTGATCATCCGTGCGCTGCGCGATTACCTGCGCAATGACATCGGCGAAATCCTCGTCGACCAGGAAGACCTGTACGAAGATGCGCGCCAGTTCATGCAGCAAGTGATGCCGCAGAACCTGCGCAAGCTGAAGCTGTACCAAGATACCGTGCCGCTGTTCTCGCGCTTCCAGATCGAAATGCAGATCGAGAATGCATTCGAGCGCACCGTACGCCTGCCCTCGGGCGGCGCCATCGTGATCGACCAGACCGAAGCGCTGACCGCGATCGACATCAACTCGGCGAAGGCGACCAAGGGCGGCGACATCGAGGAAACTGCGTTCAACACCAACCTCGAAGCTGCGGTCGAAGTGGCGCGTCAATTGCGCATCCGCGACATGGGCGGCCTGATCGTCATCGACTTCATCGACATGGAGTCGAGCAAGCACCAGCGCGAAGTGGAAGAAAAGCTGCGCGACGCGCTCAAGGTCGACCGCGCGCGCGTGCAGATTGGTCGAATCTCGCGCTTCGGCCTGCTCGAAATGTCGCGCCAGCGCCTGCGTCCGTCGCTCGGCGAAGCCACCCAGAACGTCTGCCCGCGCTGCGAAGGCCATGGCCGCATCCGCGGCATCGAATCACTGTCGCTGTCGATCCTGCGCATCGTCGAGGAAGAGGCGATGAAGGAAAACACCGGCCAGGTGCTGGTGCAGGTGCCGGCCGATATCGCGAACTTCCTGCTCAACGAGAAGCGTCGCGCGATCATCGAGATCGAGACACGCCAGGAAGCCAGCGTGATCGTCGTCGCCGACGACAAACTCGAGACCCCGCATTACGAAGTGCGTCGCCTGCGCGCCAGCGAAGTCGCGCTGGAAGCCGCACCGAGCTATGAACGCATCACGCCGGTCAAGCCGACGCCGCTGCCGTCATCGACGCAACCCGTGGAGCCTGGTGAACAGCCTGCGGTCACTCGAATCACGCCGGTCGCCCCGGTGCCGATGCGCGAAGAACCGCCCGAGGCGGTTGCCGCAACGCCAGTTGCAGCTGCGGCTCCGGCCGCGGCGGCAGCAAGGGCGCCGGGGTTCTTCCGTCGCCTCTGGGACAGCCTGTTCGGTGCCGGCGAAACGCCAATGGCGCCAAAGCCGGTCACCCAACCCGGCAAGCCACAACCAGGTCGCGATGGCCAGCGGCCGCAGCAGGGCAAACACCAGCAACGGCGTGACGAGCGCAAATCCGCCGGAGGCAAGCCGCATCAGGACGGACAGCGCGGTGAACGCGGCGAACGTTCCGATCGCGGCGCCCAGCTAAGCCAGAAGGACCGCAATGCGCAATCCACACCGCAGCCGCGCGCGGACAAGCCCGATCGCGCCCCGCGCGGTGAACCACGTCCGCAGCAACCGAAGCAACCGCGCCCGGAGCCGCAGAACCGGACCGAACGCGGCGAGCGCCCTGCCGCTGCCAAGCCTGCGGCCGAGGCCGCATCCGCGCCCAGGCCCAGCATGGTGCCGGCAGCTGTGACCACCGCCGAAACCGAAGCCCCGGTGATCACGCCGATCATGGCGGCCTTGATCGCAAGCGACGCCGCGACCACGCTCGGCGAC